>JAJFGD010000148.1 GCA_021776315.1 Hyphococcus sp.
TCACACGCTCTCGTAGACGGTGAAAAAATTGGATTATGGGGCGGGTCCTATGGCGGGCTGTTGACGGCCCAGGGGCTTGCACGAGATTCAGATATTTTTGCCGCCGGTGTCGACATTCACGGCGTCCATGATTGGTCTCTCGACTTTCCCAACAGACCCGGTCGCTGGTGGGGCCTTGCAGAAGACGAAATGGCATTGGCACGGCGCTCATCCCCCATTGCAGACATTGATGGCTGGCGCTCGCCAGTATTGTTTATTCACGGTGATGATGATCGCAATGTTGTCTTTTGGGAGACAACGGACCTGGCCATGCGCCTTGACGCTAAGGGCGTGCATTGGGAAGCGCTGGTCCTTCCCGACGAAGTCCACGGCTTTTACCGCCACACATCCTGGATACAAACCTATGAGGCAACCGCCGAGTTCTTTGATCGCATGCTGAAAACACCGCTGACTGAATAATGGGCAGCGAAAGCCGACGCGGCGGGTGTGTGTTCTATGCAAATCACCCATTTCCGAAAATGATCGGAAATAAAAAGATGAGGGATACCAAGCGTTTCGATTGCGTCGTGGCTCGCCGCAGTTGACTTCAACGCGTCGATGGTTTTCCCTTGCTCTATTGATGAAGTTGCGACAGGAGGATTTTTCGTGGCGGCTTTTAAAAACCCCTTTTTAAAATTAGGTGTGGCCTTAATTTTGTCGGCTGGCATTTGTTTGTCGCCTGTCATGGCTCAGAACGGACAAACAACCGGTGAGCAAAGCGACCTTGCGCGCATTCTGGAGGAATTAAAACGTCTTTCAGATGAAGCGAATGAACGCGAGGTTTCGCGCGACAACGAAAACCAACGCAGCATAGAATTCCAAAAACTGCCGGCGAAACATTTACCCGCACTAGGCCTGCGCGATCTTTCGATCCTCGTCGAAGGCCCGCCCGGTGTTGCCGAAAAAACCAGGGTTTGGGTGGCGCAAGCGGATGTTTCTCGTCTACCGGGCTTGGAGACAATCGTTCAGGTAAAGGGCCCTATGACCTGTGGGCGTATTGGTTGCAACATTATCATTCTGGGCAAGGTCGGTGGCGTCGACAAAATCATCCTAGAGACAATGGGTGAAACGATTGAATCATCACGCACCGATAGAGTCCGAATTAATCAGGGTACGGGGAAAGTCATCGAGTGGCGTTTTAATGGCTCACGGTTTGCCGCCCGTTCCCGGCGACGCTAATTGATATTGAAGGAGAGAGGATGATGAAAATAGGCCTTTATGGATCTTATTTCGTTGCGGCGCTCATGCTCACTGCTTGTGCGACAACGCCGGCACCAGCCCCCGCACCTGCTCCCGGACCGACACCACCAACAAGTGCTGGGGATTTTGACGACTATCTCGTTGCGCTCGCCGATCGCGAATCCAGCGGCGATCCTTCCATTGAAAATCCTTATGGCTATCTCGGTCTCTATCAAATGGGTGAAATGGCGCTTGATGATGCTCATTGGTATGAGGAAACATCGCCGGACACACTAACCAACGATTGGATTGGTGCCTGGATCGGTGACGCACCGTCATATTCGGTCGTTTCCAAAGACACATTCCTTGGCAATATAACTGGCCAATATGCAGCGATTAATAGCTATTATGACAGGATCTGGGGCTACATTCAGTATTATGACCTTCATGATTATGAAGGCGATGTGATCAACGGGATTGAGATTACCCGGTCCGGTTTGCTCGCTGGTTCGCATCTAACTGGTATCGGCACATTAAAGACTTATCTCGAAACGGACGGAGACAGCGTGAGCGTCGACGGCTTTGGCACTTCGATTGAGGAATATCTTACCCTTTTCGCCAACTATGATACGCCCTATACGCCTTGATTTTTGACAAGCTGAATTTTTAGTGCAGTTGTTTTTTCATATTGGCGATACGCGCTCAAATGCTTTGTGATCGCGAAATTGAGCGACCGATATTCGCCGTGGCCCCAGTCTGACGTCGCAATACCTAATTTTTATCTGGCAAGAAAGCGTGTCTGGTTTGAGGAAATAGTTCGGACCAAGACGGCCGATCCTTTGATCAAAGATGAACCCCAATAACCGAAGCTGGTCCCACAAGGCGACGGTTTGCCTGAAAAGTCGACCTTACCCGCGTGTTGCCTCACCTTTTGAATGGTCATAATCTAGCGTTAACGGGAGGGGCCCTATTCCAACGTCTTTCCGGCGTATACGGCCCGAACGGTTGCGCAACACCGGACAACACCAGCATAATGTCTATGGCGAGTTGGCCAAGAACGGTTGCGTCGCCGCCTTATGAAGGTAACGGTGAACAATTGGGGACGGTAGCAATGGCAAAGATGTCCAGGCGCAAGAAAATTCGGATTGCGTTCACACGCGGCGGCCGCGCGATCAAAGGCGCGATTGATCACTGGTTCGGACGTAGGTCTTACATTGGCAACGACGAGATCATTGATGCAACGCATTTTCCCTGGGCTGCAGAACTTGAGAAGCAATGGCCGGTGATTCGCCGCGAGCTTGATGCTGTGCTGGAGGACCGCGACGGCATTCCCGAACTGGTCGACTTTTCACCGGCGCAACGTTACCTGGCAAAGGAAGGCCATTGGAAATCTTTCTTTCTGGCGGTCTATGGCGAACTACCGCTGGAAAATCGCCGCAGCTGCCCTGAAACGACGCGCCTTCTCGATACGATTCCCGATCTGGAAGTTGCTTTTTTCTCGATCCTCTCACCCGGGAAACACATTCCGCCGCATTTCGGCTTTTACAAAGGTTTGGTACGCGCGCATCTCGGGCTCATCGTACCGAAGCCGCGTGAGGCCGTGTATATGCGCGTCGGCCAATCAATGGTTCACTGGGACGAAGGCAAAGTCGTCGTCTTCGACGATACCTATGAACATGAAGTCAGGAACGATACGGACGAATGGCGGGTTGTGCTTATCATCGACGTGGCACGCCCCTATCCGTTTCCGCTCGACAAGCTCAACGCGTTGGTTTTGCGCATTGCGCGCAAGACGCCATTTATTAGCGGTCCCTTGAAGAAGCACCGTGCCTGGGAAAAAGAATACTACGCCAAAGCGACTGAGCGCAAAGCCGGCGATACACCCGCTTGATCCCTGCACGATCTGATGATTACCAATTGAGTGCGCACAGGATAAAACTGTCGTCCAAGGCAATTCTTGTTTTGCGCTTCTATAACGAGATTGGCGTATCAACCGAGCCCATGACGATAGCCCAAAATAGCAAAAGGTGACCAAAGGCGACGTTCGAAAAACTTTTTGCGAGCCCTCTTTTTTGGCTAATAACCAGCCCATAGTCTGAACAAACACATGCAAGGCTAAGCGGCAGCTTTTCGCCAAAAGCGGATATCAATTTTGTGACGAATTTTTCTGCACGACAACTGGGATAGGTCGCCGTGTCCGGTAGATAGCGAGGCCCATTATGATCGCGCCACCGATCATCACCCCCTGCATCGCGAGTATGACAGGAACCATAATGATCATCGGCACCATCATTAGAAATATCGGTAGCGAGCCAGTAACAAGCTGACCGCTTTGATCCTCTACACCCGGCGAAAACATCATAATTGGAATCATCAATAAGAACATGGGAATAAATATAACTCCCATGCCAATCGCATATCCAAAGGCAACCGGCTTGAAGAGACTGCTCAGCGAAAGTTGCCCGTCAACTGCTTTGATTTCCATGCTTTCCCCGCGCATTGTCATTACGTGTACACGCCGAGTATCCGATACTTTGTGAAGGTCAGCAACGGGCCATAAAGCGACGTATATTTTGTGGCCAACCATTCTAATCTTTTAGAGCTACGCGGAGCTGCTCCATAATACCTTCGATATGGCTCCGGATTTTAGTGTTTTTCTCCAATTCCAATGCGCTCGTAAAGTCAGATAAGGCGCCTTCGTAGTCCCTTGCATCGATTTTTGCGATACCACGATACCGCATCAAGGTTGCCAACTCCGTTTGGGAAAGGTCAGGAAACTCCTTTTCAAAGAGGGCAATTTTTTCAAGAGCAATTCGTGGGTCCAGTTTTCGATCCAGTGTATCTGCAATTGACCATAGTTCCTTTGATATGTCGCGGCGTTGTTGGCGACCAATAGCTTGTTCAAATGTAAGTACAGTATGAATACGTAGTCTGGGATACGCCCTTCCATCAATCATCCTTGGCTTATATCGCCACCGTTTTACGGAGTTGATTGCTTCTTGTTTGAAACAGCTATTGCTAAAAAAGTCGCTCTCAATGTTTTCGGTCCGACCTTTCTCATTTACATCGAAATCAATGGCGACCAGTTCTAATGCACTTGCTTTGGCCTGGCACCTATTGGGATATCGCGGCGGAAATCGTCTAATGTCATCATGCCCGTCGATTTCGAAGTTCGGCTCACCCTCAATTGGATAAACGATGGTCACAGTAAAGCTGCGATTTGTATGTCGATCAGTTCTAATCGGTATCGGATCGAAGCGCCATTCTCTGACAGTTTCCACTGCGGACGCTTTCAAGCAGTTATCAGATGGGTCAGTAATCTGAATTTGTGTGGCGCGACCTTCCCAATCGACGATCCCAAACAAAGTGATAAACCGTCCAGACTCATTACTTATTGGATCTTCGTCTGCACATGATTGTGGCACCGAAAAGAGCGGCGCATGAATTGGTGTAACGACAGAATCCGCTCGAATTTTTTGAGACGCACCTGCGTAATGAGGTGCCAATAGTAGTAGTAGAATAAGAACAGCGCGCATCTGCACCCTCATTTTGAATGCTTACCTAACCATATAATGTACGAAATCGAAAGTTGTGCAGTAGCAGCATTAGTGGCCGCTTAAGGCCAATAACAGACATTAGCCTTATGTGTTAGCCCGCAAATGCCGCGACATTACATGGCCGTTCACCGCCGCTACATGGCGACTGGCTCTAGCTTCTTTCCCGGCGCTGAGCGCAATGCGTCGGGCTTGTATTCCACCAGCGCCCAACGCCCGTCATGGTGTTCAACGAGAGCGGTGCAGCTTTCCACCCAGTCGCCATCATTCATATAGGCGATTCCGTTAATCTCGCGCATTTCTGCCACATGGATATGGCCGCAGATTGCACCGTCAAAGCCTTTACGACGGCAATAGTCTGCGACGTGCAATTCGAAATTATGAATGTGATTGAGCGCCCGCTTGGTCCTTTTTTTGAGCGCCTGCGCAAGCGACCAATATGGCAGGTTGAGCCGGGAGCGAACCGTGTTCAATTTAATATTGACCCAGAGTAGAAAATTATACGCTTGATCCCCTAAATGCATAATCCACTTGCGGTCGGCGCGCATCATGCCATCGAACATATCCCCGTGGATTACCAAATAGCGCTTGCCATCCGCACCCAGATGAATAGCGCGATTGCGGATTTTGATCCGGCCAAAACTCACCTTGAATTGCAAAAAGGCGCGCAAAAATTCGTCATGATTGCCAACAATATAGACAACGTCGGTCCCGCGTTTGGCCGCCGTTAAAATCCGGCGCACAACATTTGTATGGGTTTGCGGCCAGTGCCATCTCTTTCTAAGCCGCCAGCCATCAATGATATCGCCAACCAGATATAGCCGATCGGTCGTATTGTGTTTCAGAAATTCAGCCACAGCGACAGCCTGGGCACCCTTTGATCCGAGGTGCAAATCAGAAATGAAGATACTGCGATATTTGGGCATTTTTCTATCCATCATTACGTATATTGATAGATTTTATGAGACTTTTATGACGGCGCGCGCACCGCAGCCTTCCATCTGAAATATTCACAAAAAAATCAAAAATGTGAAATACGAATGTAGCACCCAAATGCCATGGGTCGGTCCTATTGTTGACTGGGGAGACTTAGATGGAAATGGCTCTTGTGCCTCTTTTAAAATTGCTTTTGTCAGGCGGGGTAGGCTTTTCAATTGGCATGATGGTCGCGCCGAGAATAAAAAAGGAAGTTGAGAAGGCTTTTGGTCCCGCTGAAATAACGACTGAATGTGATCAGCATCGGCTTTCCGGCGAAAATTCTCGCCAAACTTAGGGCGTGCAAGTCAACCGAAGCGGACAGGAATGGACTAGACCAATATGACGCTGGAATGTCCGCTTTGGGCCATTTACCGTCACCGGCTTTTTCAAATGGCAATCCGTTTATCATCTGACAAAATTACGAGGATGAGGCCGGGTCCTATTGTCTTCTGCCGCGCCAGCATTTTAGACGATGGGCTGAGAATGTTATTTGTCAGCGAATATAGTTTTCAGGCGCGATCAATTCGATATAAAACTGCGCCATAACTAGGCATATGTTTTTCATGATAAAATGGTCGGAGCGACTGGACTCGAACCAGCGACCCCTTCACCCCCAGTGAAGTGCGCTACCAGACTGCGCCACGCTCCGACCAGGCAGCCATGAAACTTTGCTCCATTGCTGCGAAGGCGCGGACTATAGGGATGTGGTTTCCCCCTCGCAATGGGCCAATGCGCAAATCTTTACGGCGAGCTGTGCGAAAATTTGGACCAAGTGATTTCTCACAACAGGGCGAATGCGCCACTATAGAACCACGCACCGTCACCGGATGTAAGGGAATATTGATGGCCATCACCGTCGACGCCGAAAAGGCACCATTATTGTCTAAACTATGGACCCGCGAGGCAAGCCTGGTCGCTATCGGCTCAACGCTCATCGGGTTGGCAACCCTATTCCTCTTCGCATCGGCAAGCTATTTTGATGCAACGCGCCAGGGAATGGACGTTCATTTTGGCCGCGGCTTATGGATGTATGCCGTTGGCTTTATGCCGTGGTTCTTGATGGCACCTGCCGTTGTGATGATTTCAAAACACCGTTTGTTCGGTCAGGCGTCACTGATCGAACGTGTGCGCGATGGTACCATGATGGCGGTGACCGTATTCACCATTCAGTTTTTGAATATGGTGTTTGTGTTGGCACCCCTCATAGGTATTCCCTCAAACGAAATGGCGGGTCAGGTTGGCCTTCAGGCATGGATACCAGATCTGATGATGTTCATCATCGCTGTGTTGTGTGGCCGCATGTTCGTTCGCCCTATTCCGCATGAGATCGCGCCCATTGACGACACGCCAGCACCGGTTGAAATTGTTGTGAAGTCTTTATCGCGTATGGACATCGTCAGCTCTGACGATGTGATGGCTATTAGCGCGCAAGGAAACTATGTGGCCCTCGTCACGCAAGATCGTGAACTTTTACACCGGGCGACATTGAGCACTATGCGCAACCAGCTTGATGCGTTGGGTTTTATTCAAATCCACCGATCGCACCTCGTGAAGACCAAGGAAATCGCGTCTGTACACCGTAAAGACGGGCGTGTGCGCGCGCTCTTATTGCGCAATGGTGCAAAGCTACCCGTCAGCCCAAGGGGCGCCCGCTTGTTACCGACCATCTTTGGCAATACAGACGCTTAGGCCAAGTCAATAAGGTTTTCGTTTTTAAGCGTTTGTTTGCTCGTCGGCAGCATCAATCGCTTCTAATGCTAGCGTTGCTTCATCCAACGCATCTTGCGCTTTCTCGAGGCGGGCCAATAACAGCGCCAATTGCCGCCGAAGATCTGCGGGCATCGACTTACTTATTTGAGAATCAAGACCAAGCTCTAGCACATCATCGGATGCCGCTGCTTTTGGTTTTGTTTCTTTGACTTCGTCCTCAGGCAAGACGGGGCGAATCTCAACACTTTCGCCAGCCGCGGCACGGCGCCCAAGTTCAGAAACGTATTTTACGCCTTCGTCCTTGAAAATCTTTTGAACGCCTTTTGTCGTGTAGCGCTGTTCATAAAGCAAAACACGAATGCCGCGTAACAGATCTATATCAAGTGGGCGATAATAGCGTCGACCACCCGCGCGCCGCATTGGGCGCACCTGACCAAACACTTCTTCCCAATGACGCAACACATGTTGCGGCACATCAAGCTCGTCAGCAGCTTCGGAAATCGTACGGAATGCTTCGGCAGATTTTGCCACGGATAGAACCGCCCTTTTACTCGTTATTCAGCGGCGTCAGCTCTGCGGTGACCGTCATTGATGCGGTCCTTCAAAACATGTGACGCCCGAAAAGTGACAACCCGGCGCGGCGCAATCGGCACTTCCTCGCCAGTTTTGGGATTACGACCCATACGTAGTTTTTTATCTCGAATGGAAAATGTGCCAAAGGATGAAATTTTGACGGTTTGACCATCTTGAAGTGACGCGGCCACTTCCTCGAGGATGCGCTCAACAAAGGCCGATGATTCGTTCCGAGATATTCCCAAAGAACGATATACCGCCTCCGTCAAATCTGCTCTCGTAACCGTGTTTCCCGTCATCGTTTCAAACCCCGCAATAGATTCGCGCCCTTGGTTAAAGAGGTTAATATCATCTCCACGCTTCGGTCAATAAGTCTTTGAATTACATTAGCTGTTTTTTAGGCTCGGAGCAGTGCAGCACCCCAGGTCAGACCGCCACCCATGGCCTCCAGAAGGACCAAATCACCCTCCTTGATGCGCCCGTCAGCGACACCTTGGCAGTAAGCCAACGGGATCGATGCGGCCGATGTATTGCCTTGCCCCGCAATGGTTGAAATCACCTGATCACGGCGCAAATCAAGCTTTCTGACAACCCCTTGGATAATCCGAGCATTGGCTTGATGGGGGACAAACCAGTCAATGTCGCGCACATCAATCTTCGCATTTTCCGCAACTCGCTCCATAGCCTCAGAAATACGCGTTACGGCTTCGCGAAAAACCTTATTGCCTTGCATGCGCACATGGCCGGTGGTTTTCGTCGATGAGACGCCACCATCGACATAGAGCAAATCCACCATGCGCCCGTCACAACGCAAATAGTCACCCATAAGACCACGGCCGTTTGCCGTTGATTCGTCTTGCGCCTCGAGCACTAACGCACCAGCGCCATCACCGAATAAAACGCATGTGGACCGGTCTTCCCAATCCAGAATGCGAGAAAATGTTTCCGCCCCAATGACCAGGGCGCGCTTGTGTTGTCCGCAAGCTAGAAACTTTTCCACAGTCGACATGGCATAGATAAAACCAGTGCAAACCGCTTGCAGATCAAATGCCGCACCTTGTTCAATCCCAAGCTTGGCTTGAATGATCGCTGCCGTGGATGGGAAGGTAAGATCCGGCGTCGTCGTCGCAACAACCACAAGGTCGATATCCGACGCATTCATACCCGCCGCCTCTAATGCAGCTTTTGCCGCCGCGGCACCAAGGTCTGAGGTTTTTTCACCTTCAGCCGCAATGTGGCGCTCTTCGATACCCGTACGTTCCCGAATCCACTCATCGGTCGTATCTACGGTTTTGGACAACTCTAAATTGGTCAGAACTCTTTCGGGTAAATACGCACCGCATCCCCGTACCACTGCTTTCAAACTCATATTGCTGCCGCTTTAATCGGTTGTTCTACAATTGTTGATTCGGTGAATTCTCGTCGTCGTTGCATGACAGATTTAACCGTCTGCGCAACATCGTCCCGAAACGGTTGCCGCGCGAGCCCCGCCGCCATGTTAACAGCGCTTGCAACACCGCGGGCATTTGAACCGCCATGACTTTTAACGACGACGCCGTTCACCCCAAGAAAGACACCGCCATTCACGGATGACGGATCAATGCGGTCTTTCAATTTGCGCAATCCGGGTATCATAAACAGAGCACCAAACTTTGCATTCAAGGTCCCGTTCAATGCCTCTTTCACCCAATTTCCAACAAGTCGGGCCGCGCCCTCTGCTGACTTAAGGGCGATATTGCCTGTGAACCCATCAGTGACAACAACATCAACGGTCCCTTTTGAAATATCATTTCCTTCGACGAACCCTTTAAAGGCCATGTCTGGATCAGCTTCGCGCAAAACCCTGGCAGCGGTTCGAATAAGCTCGTGACCCTTTAGATCTTCCGCCCCGACATTTAAAAGCCCAACACTTGGTTTCTCGACGCCCATAAGCGCCCGGTAAAACGCTTCGCCCATAATCGCAAATTGAACCAATTGGTTTTCATCGGCCTCAACATTTGCGCCAACGTCAAGCACAAGTGAACGCCCGCGCAAGGTTGGCCAAAATGCCGTAATCGCTGGGCGATCAATTCCATCGATCATGCGAAGCTGTAACCGCGCGAGCGCCATCAATGCGCCGGTGTTACCGCAGGACACCACCGCTTGTGCTTCACCGGCTTTAGCAGCCGCCATCGCCAACCACATTGACGTATCGCGTCCGCGCCGAATGACATGACTTGGCTTGTCCGTCATCGCGACGGTTTTATCCGCATGCCGAATTTCTGCGTCTAGAGGTGTTTTAACATTCGCCAGTAGGGGGCGTAGTTGTTCTTCATCGCCAAAAAATAGAACCCGCGCGGAAAGCCCACGACGAACAGCATGGGCGACACCCTCAACGACGGCCTCAGGGCCAGAATCGCCGCCCATCGCATCAATGGCCAGGGTCGGGATCGCAACAGTGGTGGCAGCGTCAGTCAAATCAACGTGCTCCTGAAATTTAGCGGACAATACTATGCCCGCGCGCTCATGCAACGCACTTGGCGTTTTATACTACTACACCGAACGATGCTCGCAAACCTATTGTTTTCAATGATCTTTTTTCAAAATTTCATGTAAATTGGCAAATGGCGACACATCACCGCCCTTCCCATAATCTACCGCAAGGCTGCTAGCCCCGTCTTTGCGGGGAAACGGTGTCATGGCGAGGGAAAACTGTTGAATCAACAGCTCACCGATATCAAGAATATCACCTTCGTGAACCTCAATCAGCGCGCTCACATCCACAGGTTTATCATCACTTTCTGGCGAAGAATGACGGAGGAATTCTAATTCAAACGAATCAGACACCTCCTCTTTCATTTCCTCAAGACTGGCAACACATTCTCGCAATGCAGCACCGCTGACCTTGCCAGAAACCTGGATGACTTTTCGCGTTACAGCAATATTGATTTCACCCTCACAAGAATGAAGGGCAAGGATGCCAAGGCGCTCTGCTAGTCGTTCATAATCAACAGGCTCGACCTTTAGTTTGTAATGTTTGGGGCGAGACGACAATGCCGTTAAATCAACCTCAAAGCTGAACTCGGGTGTGCTGTTACCCTCTGTCATCGGTTCGTCTCCTGCATCGGAAATTGAACAATTCCGCCAACTAACCGTGATACCGGCTGCGCTTTTATCGCCAAAGCCGTTGCTCTGACATACGCCGCCAATCGGTTCGCCGGTTGCGAATCAGGATCGAGATACACATTACGTCCCAGTGTTTGCGCAAGCATGACCGAATTTGCCTCAGCTTGAAGAGCATCCTCATATGCCCCGACCCGGCCATAAAAGTTTTCCGCCATTTTGCGAATTTTTTTGCCGACAGACAGATCGCCAACCCCTAGCTCCCGTAATGAGTCGTCCATGTTCTGAAACATCGCGTCAAACAGCTTTTGGCCAACCTTGGGCGCTCCGGCCTCATCTCCCTTGAGGCATCGAAGGATCAAGTAAACATGGAGCGTAATCATCTCAAATCGTCCCTCAATCGTGTCAGGCACGTCGAAATCTGTATAAAGCGCCGCTGAACGCGCTTGCTCGACAGCCGCTGCATAAAGGGCATCGCCAGCATCGACAGCCGGATCCTTTCTAAAAAACGACATAATCATGGATAAAATGCCCCGTGAGTGATGGACGGGGGTTTGCGAAACCCTCACATCATTGATAATTTAGAGGTCAATTATGCCGCCAAGGGCGCTTGTTCAAGCCCTCGAAAATGCTATGGCTGAACCCACCGGACGTAGATCCAGTGAATCTTGGGTTGAAGGAAGAATATATGTCGAGAGTACTCGGTCTGTTTTTGTGTCTCACTATGCTTCAAGCATGTGTATCGGTACGCAGTAACCACGGTTATGTGCTCGAACGCGATCAACCAGAGCTTGTTGCCGAAATTGGCCTCGATACGAAAGAAAGCGTACTCGCAAAATATGGCGAGCCCTCTTTGATCGGCACCTTCAATCGGGACTCTTGGTATTATTTGAACTCAGCCGATTCGGCTCGTGCATTTTTCCGACCTTCAACACAACGTCGTACGGTCGTTGCATTTTACTTTGATGACGAAGGTACAGTCCTGGAAACTGACGAGTACAATCTCGACGATGGCGAAGACCTGCAATTGGTATCACGCGCCACGCCGACACGCGGTAAAGAGCTAAACTTCTGGGAACAATTGCTCGGCAATGTTGGACAATTGCCAGGCGGTCTGGGTGCCCAAGGACAAGCACCACGATAACCACCGAGCGTTGTTATCATTTGAAATGGTCAAACCCTAATTTAGGGACTGCAATTTCCTGATTGCGATCATCCAACAAGGATACCCCCTCACCCTTGGATAAGGTTCCTATACGGGCGACATCTGTGCGCGAGGCTTTTGCGGCAACCGTTACAGAGCGGCGCATTGATGGTGGGGCTGAAAACAGCAACTCATAATCATCACCAAAGCTCGATAATTGAGCCAGAGCGCGCCAACGATTTTTTTGTGCTGCAATCCAGACCGCTGCTGCGGACGAGCGCGGTATTGCAATCGCTTCGATTTGGGCATGCAGTCCAGAAGCATCAGCAAGCTGTTTCGCATCGGCAATCAATCCGTCCGAGACATCAATCGTCGCGGTCGCTAATCCTGCGATTGCCGCACCAAAGCTGAGCCGCGGTTCTGGCAAATGATAACGACTGGCAAGCGATGCCTTATCCACCGGTGTCACTTTGATTTCTTTTTTAAGCGCAGCGAGCCCAAGACCGGCATCACCGATTACGCCAGACACATATAGATCGTCGCCTGGCGATGCCCCCGATCGACGCGTCACACCGGTGCGCGGCGGCGTACCAAAGAATGTTGCCGATAATGTCAGCGGCGCTGTTTTTGTCCGATGGACAACCGTGTCGCCACCGTAAAGCGCCATGCGATAAGTCTCTTGGTCTTCGTGCAATCCCTTGGCAAAGAGTTCAATCGCCTCACGTTTCGTTCCCGCCGGCCAAACACACCCAAGAACATAGCCGACTGGTTTTGCCCCTTTGGCGGCAAGATCTGAAAGATTCACCCTTAATAGTTTTCGTGCAACCAGATCGAGCGGATCTTTCGGTAAAAAATGAACCCCCGCAACCATGAGGTCTTTAGTCACAACATACCCTTTTTCTAACAGGGCAGCGTCATCTCTTAGGTCGTCTGCTCCGGGTGCCTCTGCTGTTAGCGGGGCAAATATTTCTCGAATGATATCTGCTTCACTCATGACAGGATCAAACCTTAGACAGTAAATTCATCATCTCTGGCCGCGCGCGCAGCGGAATCGAGAACGCCATTGATAAATTTTGGCTCATCGCCATCAAAGAATGCATTCGCAATATCGAGATACTCATTGATAACGACCTTGTATGGGACGTCAGGGCGCCGGATCAACTCATACAACCCTGCGCGTAAAATCGCCCTTGCGGTCGCATCTACCCGGGATAATTTCCACCCTTGTGCCAATTGCCGCTCAAGATATGGGTCGAGACGCCGTTGCGTTTCAATTGTACCTTTCAAGATATCGGCAAAAAATGTTGCATCAGCCTTGTGAAGGCGCTCGCCTTCCATTTCACTGCCTAGGCGGTATTGGCGGAACTCGCTGATGATCGCATCAACGCCCTGACCCGAGCTCTCCATTTGATAAAGCGCTTGCACAGCCGCCAGGCGCGCTGCTGATCGTGCCGTTGCACCTTCTGTCTTATGCGACGGCATATCTGCAAAGTTACTCATGAAATTACTTACTCACGCTCAGTTTCATCGAGCGCGCCCAGAAACTGTTCAAAATCTTTTGCTTCACGAAAATCTTTATAGACGGACGCATAACGCACATAGGCAACATCATCGAGATGCGCGAGCCCTTCCATTACAAGTTCGCCAATCATTTTGGAATCTATTTCGCTTTCGCCCATCGCCTCTAATCGTCGAACAATGCCTGAGACCATTTGTTCAACACGATCTACTTCGACATTACGCTTGCGTGTTGCGATCATCACCGATCGGATCAGCTTGTCTCGGTCAAAGGGTGCTTTCTTGCCCGTGTTTTTGACCACAATTAATTCACGCAGCTGCACGCGTTCAAATGTTGTGAAACGCCCACCGCATGCAGAACATTCTCGGCGTCGGCGGACAGATGCACCATCCTCGGCTGAGCGAGAATCTTTAACTTGGGTGTCGTCACTTCCGCAAAACGGGCATCGCATGGATTATTGCTCCAGCTTTCTAGTCAGTCTCAAGAATAAATGGGGAACCGCGAAGTCAGCTCCCGCACTTTCGCATTTACTGCTTGCTCAGCAGCATCGTTATTGTCGCCATTTTTTGCCAAACCATCTAACACTTCGGCCATCAATTCACCAACATGCCGGAATTCTGCCACGCCAAAGCCGCGTGTTGTTCCCGCTGGTGATCCGACACGCAGACCAGAGGTCACGGTGAATTTTTCCGGATCAAAGGGAATGCCATTTTTGTTGCATGTGATCCCCGCCCGCTCCAGGCTTTCTTCTGCGATATTTCCCTTCACACCTTTTGGGCGCAAATCGATCATCGACAGATGTGTATCGGTTCCACCTGAAACCACCGCATAACCGGCCTCGACCAATGACGAAGCCAAGGCACGGGAATTTTCAATAACTGCGCTAGCATAAGAACGAAATTCTGGGCGTAACGCCTCTCCAAAGGCAACCGCTTTTGCAGCAATCACATGCATCAACGGTCCCCCTTGAATGCCCGGGAACAGTGACGAGCGAATTTTTTTGGCGAGATCAGAGTCATTGGTCAGCACCATCCCACCGCGTGGACCACGTAATGTTTTGTGCGTTGTCGTCGTCACTACATGCGCATGGTCCAATGGGTTTGGGTATAAACCGCCAGCCACAAGGCCAGCAAAATGTGCCATGTCCACCATCAATTTGGCATCGACGCTATCGGCAATCTCGCGGAATTTTTTAAAATCAATGACACGTGAATAACCACTACCACCCGCAATAATCACTTTGGGTCGGTTCTGCTCGGCAATCTCCGCAACGGCATCATAATCGATCAGCTGATCATCTTTGCGCACGCTATAGTGAACGGCGTTGAACCATTTTCCAGATTGGTTCGCTTTGCCGCCATGGGTCAGGTGCCCCCCTGCTGCGAGATCCATACCGAGAAACGTATCACCGGGTTTCATCAAGCTCATAAAAACGGCTTGGTTGGCCTGGCTGCCTGAATGCGGCTGCACATTGGCTTCTGAACAATTAAACAGTTTCTTTGCACGTTCGATTGCGAGTGTTTCCACTTCGTCCACGAATTCACAGCCGCCATAATATCGGCGACCCGGATAACCTTCCGCATATTTATTCGTGAGGACAGATCCCTGCGCCTCCATCACAGCGCGTGATACAATGTTTTCGGACGCAATCAGTTCGATTTGATTCCTCTGGCGATCGAATTCCCGCTCCATTTCTGCAAAAAGGTCTGGATCTCCAGCAGATAAGTCTTTGCTGAAAAAGCCGTCAGGAATTGCGTAAGTCTCGCTGGCACTCATCGGTCCGCTCCTAAATGGATCAAGCTGTAATATTCGTCGTCGCCAAAAGAGTGGCCACCAGCGGAAAGATATACTGGTGGTCAAGCCCTGCGGCAATGCGAAAGAATGCAATCGGGAATCCGCACAAAATCGCCAGGAACACACCGATTTATGAGGGTTTTTGTTAGATTATGCGGCGCGACGGAGTTTTAGTGCTGTCCACGCATCATCAAGTGCGCCGAGGAGCGCCGCCATATGCTCATCCGTATGCAATGGCGTCGGCGTCAAACGCAGCCTTTCAGTACCCTTTGGAACCGTTGGGTAGTTGATTGGTTGGACGTAAATATTGTGACGCTCTAGCAAATAGTCGGTGACTTTCTTGCACTGAACAGGATCACCAACTTTGATCGGTACAATGTGACTGACCGACGGCATCACGGGTAATCCAGCCTCAGTTAGAAGCATTTTTAAACGCGCTGCCCGTGCTTGATGCGCTTGGCGCAGATCATCTGATTCTTTAAGCTTTTCTACGCTGGCTAGGGCACCAGCGACCACGACCGGAGAAAGCGCTGTCGTGAAAATAAACCCGGCAGCATAAGATCGGATCGCATCAATGATAGGGGCGCTGGCTGCAATATAGCCGCCCATAACACCGAACGCCTTACCAAGCGTGCCTTCGATAATATCAATCCGGTGCGCAACGCCATCGCGTTCTGCGATTCCACCACCGCGCTGACCATATAGGCCAACGGCATGAACTTCGTCGAGATAAGTGAAAGCGTTGTATTTCTCCGCCAAGTCACAAATTTCCCGCAATGGCGCGATGTCACCATCCATCGAATAAACCGACTCAAACGCAATGACCTTTGGACGGTCGAGAGGCAATTCTGCCAACATCTCTTCAAGATGGTCCAAGTCGTTATGTCGCCAAACCCGCTTTACGGAACGGCCACCACGGATGCCCTCAATCATAGAGGCATGATTGAGCTCATCGGATAAAATCACACAATCCGGTAAAATTCTCGCGATCGTCGATAACGTCGCTTCATTCGATACATAACCAGAGGTGAAAAGCAGTGCTGCCTCTTTGCCGTGCAAATCTGCAAGCGATCGTTCCAAGAGCACATGGAAATGGGTAGTGCCGGCGATATTACGGGTTCCGCCTGCGCCAGCACCGACCTTATCGGCAGCGTTCTTGATCGCATCCACAACGACCGGGTGTTGCCCCATGCCCAAATAGTCGTTGGAACACCAAACCGTGATCTGGCGGGCTTCTTCGGTTTCGTTGGGATGATAGAGTGCTTGCGGAAAATCGCCGCGAATCCGCTCAATGTCCGCAAAGACCCGATAACGGCCTTCAACCCGAACAGCAGCCACAGCCGCCTTAAACGCTTCATTGTAGTCAGTCATGGCTTTTCACATCAGCGACGCAGCACTCATCTTGCCTTGCCCATAAATAACCAATGCCGAGCACAATTGGCTAGCGCAAAGTCGCGAATAATCGATGGACCGATGGCCGCATCACAATGAAATGAAGCCGCACCCCTTTTTTTGGATGCGGCTTCATTAATTTGAGAATGACTCTTAACTATGCCCGATTTACAGTCTGAAACGAACTTGATCTGCCCAAAAACGCTCAAGACGTTGAAGAGTTTTGTTCGTATCTTCAACAAGCGTACGGTTAACCCCGCCAACTTGTTCTACAGAAGTTAACTGACGTTCAAACAGGGCCGTTAGGCTATCGCGCACTTCAAGGCCAACTTCCGTTAAAGAAACCCGCTTGGAACGGCGATCAGTATTTGATCGCTCGTCGCGAATATAGCCTTTTTCTACAAGCTGCTTGAGATTGTACGATACGTTAGAACCGAGATAGTGACCACGAGAACGCAGCTCACCAGGTGTTAGCTCAGCATCGCCAATATTGTACAACAACAGCGCCTGAACTGAGTTAATGTCTGTCTGACCCAGACGTTCTAATTCGTCTTTAATGACATCCAATAATTGCCGGTGAAGTCGCTCGACCAAATGGAGCAACTGTAAATATCCGCCACGCAAAGCGTCTGGATTTGAACCGCTAGTATCTTCTGCCTCGCCGATCACTTGTGATTGCATTGCCCCAATTACCGCCATGATTATTTCTCTCTGACACAACTTTGTTTTCAAGAAACCTAGTGCAGAGGTCTAAAAGGGTCGTTAAACCTGACCGTTCAATTTGAAATCAAATTCTAAAAAGTGCAGTAATGTGGCGAAACAACAGCCAAATTAACGAAACATGAACAAAACACCCCTCGCGCGCTATCCAAACCTAAGATTACGACGTCCAAGGGCATTTTCGTGGTCCCGGGAGCTTTACGCCGAACATCATCTTCGCCCACAGGACCTGATTTGGGCAGTAATCTTAAAGAATGGTAACGGTGTGCGCGAACCGATCGCGGCCATGCCAGGTGTTTGCCGCTTGTCAGTGGATCAAGCCGTTCTTGCCGCGAAAGAGGCTGTTGGTCTTGGCATCCCTGCGCTCGCTCTATTTCCGTATACTGATACCAAAGACCGAAGCCCCAATGGGGATGAGGCCCTTAATGCGGATAATCTTATGTGCCGCGCTGCGCGCGCAATCAAAGATGCTGTTCCCGATATTGGCCTGATGGCGGACGTTGCGCTCGATCCCTATACCGATCACGGCCATGATGGCATTTTGAAAGACGGCGAAATCATCAATGATCGAACAGTTGAATTACTGGTCCAGCAAGCCGTTGCCGAAGCGAAAGCTGGTTTTGACATCATTGCGCCATCGGACATGATGGATGGTCGGGTTGGGGCTATTCGTGCCGGGCTTGATGCCGCCGGGTCGGAGAATGTTCAGATCATGGCGTATGCCGCAAAATACGCATCAGCATTCTATGGCCCCTATCGCGAAGCCATTGGCTCTGCCGGTATTTTGAAAGGCGATAAGCGCACCTATCAAATGGATCCCAGAAATAGCGATGAAGCCATTCGCGAAGTTGCCCTTGACCTCGCCGAAGGCGCTGACTGCGTCATGGTTAAACCTGGCATGCCGTATCTGGATATCATTCGCCGTGTGAAAGACGAATTTGGCGCACCAACTTTTGCGTTCCAGGTCTCTGGCGAATACGCGATGATCAAAGCAGCAGCACAAAACGATTGGATCGATGGTGACCGCGCCATGATGGAATCGTTGATTGCGTTCAAACGCGCTGGTGCCAATGGCGTGATTTCATATTTTGCAGCAGACGCTGCAAAAGCGCTTCAAGGTTAACCGCCCTCCCCATATAGTTGTATCAATTTTACCCGCTTCGCTTGCACAGTATAATTTAACCGTATGCGGATGGTTAATGAAGTTATTATAACCGTTAACCATCAGTATTGATTGACCCCACTGCATTCTCAGTGATAGCAAAAATTGTATTGTTCCGATTACGGATGATATGGTTAACGCTTTCACGAAAAAAGCGCACCAGTTGGGGGAAGCCATGCGTACATCACCGAAACTTTTCGTGGCAACTTTTTGCGCAGCGGTCCTGGGCACAATCAGCGCAGCATTTGCAGCGCCGGTAAGTTTTTCAAACATTTCAGGCAGTTGGTCGGCGGTAAGCCCTGGTGGCATTACAGTTAACAATAATGGAACAGCCAACCCTGAATTGCGTTGGGGAACGCCAGCAACGAATAATGGACAAAGTGGTTACGATTTTGACGCCGCTGCGGACACATCTGTCGACGTTCCGCCGAACGCCATGGTCGAGTTGGGGACATTTGCCCATATCAACAATCCAATCTACGACACATCGTTGAATTCTGCGACACTGACCGTTGCGATTGATATTTCGGTCGACGGACAAGCGCAGGGCACCCGGTCATTCATGTTTGATTTCACGCATGATGAAACATCTAACGGTGCTGACCCTTGCGCCAATGGCGGTGCCAATGGCGGCGGCGTAAATGTAAATGGCTGTGCGGACCTGGTTACGGTTACGAATAACAATCTTTCCGAAGACTTTATGGTCAACGGCGTTCTTTATACAATTGCGATCCTTGGTTTTGAAGTGAACGGCATGATTGTCGATACGTTGGAAACAATCGAGCAAATGACAAACAGCGCAATGCTCATCGGTTATGTCACGGTCGCTGAAGTGCCGATCCCAGCTGCAATTCCATTGTTCTTGTCGGGTATCGCGGGCTTGGGCTTCGTTGGCCGCACAAAGAAGAAGAAAACGGCCTAATCAATCTTACTCTAATCATATATTCACCGACGGCCCGTCAAACGGCCGTCGGTTTTTTTTATGGGTACAACTGGTTGATTAAACCCCGCCAAATCCGCCACTTGGGCGTAAGCGTTTTCGGAGAATGAAATATACAGGAAGAAAGGCGATCGCGATCACCGTTTTGATTGCAAAGTCACCGACCATCCAATTCAGCCACGGTGCGCCTGACCCCCAATAGACGGCTGGAAAATACATTAACGCCCAAACCCCATAACTACTTAGTGCCGCGATCAATGGCGCTCGCCACCATCTTATGCCGCCCCGTAGGATGTCATAGGCACTGGCGGCAAAATATTGCGCCGCCATCGCGCTCGCGACAAAAAGGACAGTGAACCGCGCTGGCGGCATATCGCCATCCTCAAGCGCCGGTGCCAAATAGGATAGCTCTGCAAATACGGCGATGGCCGCAATCCCCCAAGACGCCGTGACAACGCGTGACGCTTCGTCCCCGCCATATTTTCGCGCAAACAAGATTGCCACGAGCGGTGCCAATGCCATCAAAAAGCCGCCGCGAGAGAGCCAATTTGACGGCCGCAGGATCAACTGATCGCCCACGAGCCCATCGAAAGCACGCATTGGTAGATCTACGGTAAGAAACGAAACGAGAAGAAGAGGTGTTAGGACCATCGCCAACATCGCCAACCGAGCCATTGACGTCGCGAATTCACCCGAAAGGCGGGTAAATCGCTGCATTGCCGTTTCTCGTGGCTGGCGGCGTTCAACCGCAGCTGCTGCATCCATAACGCTGATCCTCGTCAATCCCAGAGGGCCAGCTATATAGGATGATTCCTGGCCCGCTTAGGAAGCTTTGGCCAGTTTGCGCTTCACTTTCAAGGCGCTGGTCGACAATACCGCATCATCAGCCTTGGCGAGATAAGCATCGAGGCCACCGACATGGTCGACCGTCCGCAAAGCCTTTGCAGCGACGCGAAATTTGAAGCCCTGACCAAGCTTGTCAGAATGCATGGTAACATCACATAGATTCGGCAAAAACCGCCGTTTTGTTCGGTTTTTCGCATGGGATACATTGTTGCCCGCTATTGGACCAATACCCGTTAATTCGCAGCGCCGCGCCATCGATTTTGCCTTGCATTTGAGGCGCATCCACGAATGATCGTGCGCACCTGAGGAATCCCTGAAAATCAGTCGCGTCCCATAACCGAGGTGCGCTGGGGCGTCAAGCGCGATCCAGCAAATTCGCGGAATTCGCCCCTATTTCGGCAATAATTCCCTTGGGACCGCCCAAGCAAATGAAAACCGCGAGTAAACAAACACTAAGACTTTTTCGGCAATATATCACGGACCTATAGGAATATATTGGGGAGCTATAGCGACGCAAATGGCCAATTCTGCCGTCAAAGATTTTTTCTGGCCGCCAGTGGTCCAGGGAGATTATCTAGATGCCGCGCGAAAACGGTGTCTTTTGGTCATTTCCATTGCCGTGGCGGTGGTTGGCCTATTCTCCGGGTTAATCGGATTTGAAAATGCGTTCGCTCTATATCCCGTTCAAACCTTAATTGCGGTCCTCTCACCACTGGTTTTTCTGATTTGCCCGTTTTTGATCGCGAGAGCCGACAATGTCCGTAACGTCGCGTGGTTTTTCCTAATCTATTCGTATATGGGGTTGGTTTCTGTACCGCTTATCGCGGGCGGGCTGTTTTCCTATAGCAACTTTTACATGCTGCCTTGGGTTGTGATGGCGACACTGTTCCTGGGCTGGAAGCAAGGCATTGGCGCAGCGTTTGTCATTTTTGGCACCTATATGACGCTTCATCTTATGCGTGGTTCAATCCCGGTAGGGGTTTATGAAATCTCTAGGGACATGATTTCGAATTGGCTACTCTGGGGACTATCGTTAACCCTGATTATGCTCACCACAGGCGCAGCAATTTTCCAACGGGAAATGGAACGGGCAGCGGTCAAATTATCAGAAGCACGGATTGAAGCCGAAACAGCGAACAAAGCCAAATCAGATTTCCTCGCCAGAATGAGCCATGAAATCCGAACACCTATGAATGGTGTTTTAGGTATGGCGGAAATGCTCGACACGACAGAGCTTACCGATCAACAACGCCTATATGCCAAAACCATTTCTACGTCAGGCCAATCATTGCTGACGATCATCAATGACATTCTTGATCTTTCTAAGATCGAAGCTGGTCATCTACCGCTAGAATGCAAACCATTTGAATTGAAGCACTGCATTGATGATCTAGCGGTTCAGTTTGAGTTAAGCGCCGCGCAAAAACAAATTGGTTTTCATGTCGACTATGACGACACTCTCCCCACCCAAATCACTGGCGATGCCGGTCGTTTGCGCCAGATATTGATCAACCTTATCGGCAATGCGCTGAAATTTACAGAAGAAGGGCAAGTCACTCTTTCGGTGAACGGTAGCACTAGCGGTACAATGGCGGATCTTATTTTCACCATATCAGATACCGGCATCGGCATCCCTGCAGAAAAATTAGGCGAAATATTTCACAAATTCGAACAGGTCGAAGGATCGTTAACCCGCCGCTTCGACGGGGCCGGTCTCGGATTGGCGATCTCACGACAATTGGCCCACGCTATGGGTGGCACTTTAAGTGTACGCTCAAATTTTGGCGAAGGGTGCACCTTTTCATTTGAAGCGCGTTTTCCATTGGTACACGACACAGCGGCCATGGCTGGTGAAACTGGAAGGTCCAATGTACCTAAACCTTCGCAACCAGCATTGGGCAAAAGTAATATCGACCTGCAAACCCGCCGCCCCCGAATCTTAGCGGCAGAGGACAATGAGATTAACCGCCTGGTTCTCGATGCCATGATCGACAAAGACAAATATGAACTGGTTTATGCAGAAGACGGTCTTGAAGCGCTCAATGCCTTTAAAACATCCAGCTTTGATATCGTGCTTATGGATATGTCGATGCCTAGGATGGATGGCCTTTTAGCGACCAAAGAAATCAGACAATTTGAGCTTGAGAACAATTTGGAACGCAAGCCGATCATTTGTTTGACGGCGCATGCTTTTCGCGACCAACGGGATAAAAGCCTAGCGAATGGTATGGACGACTATTTGTCTAAACCTGTCTCAAAAGGGCGAATCGATTCGATGTTGGAGAAATGGATCAAGACTGCCGAAAGTGACCGGAATGTCGCTTAATCCGGTCTTTGCTCAACTGTATGGCGAATACATTGGCACCAACGCTTGAGAATAAGACGCCCTACTCTATATATTACGCCTGTAGCCTAATGTGAGGCTACACCCCACCCAGCCCTAGGGCGTTGAAGCATTAAACAAGACGCCTCTCGTGTCCTCATATCTTTCATTCGATGATTTCTCACCTGCTGGCGGCGGGCGTGTTACGGCGGTTCTGGGGCCAACCAACACCGGCAAAACGCATTACGCATTAGAACGCATGCTGGCGCACAAATCCGGCATGATCGGCTTGCCATTACGATTGCTCGCCCGTGAGATTTACGACCGCATCCTGTTACAAAAAAATCCGAATGAAGTTGCGCTGGTTACGGGTGAAGAAAAAATAATCCCAAAAGGGGCGCGATATTGGGTCTCTACGGTTGAGGCGATGCCGTTGGAGCGAGAAGTCGACTTCCTCGCCATCGATGAAGTGCAACTCGCCGCCGACCCTGAGCGCGGAAGAATTTTCACGTCGCGGATCCTACATGCGCGGGGTAGGTCCGAAACATTGTTTCTCGGCTCGGATACGATGCGACATGTTTTACAGCGCCTGTTCCGAGACATTCAGTTTCTATCCCGGGATCGATTTTCAACGCTGAGCTATTCAGGACCTAAAAAGGTTTCCCGCCTTCCGCGTCGTACCGCGATCGTGGCGTTTTCATCAGATGCTGTATACTCCATTGCCGAGTTAATCCGCAGACAGAGAGGCGGCGCGGCTGTCGTCCTTGGCGCACTCTCTCCAAGAACCAGGAATGCCCAAGCCGAACTATACCAATCTGGTGAAGTTGATTATCTCGTCGCGACAGATGCTATCGGTATGGGACTGAACATGGATATTGACCATGTCGCTTTTGCTGCCTATCGAAAATTTGACGGACGTCGCCCACGCAAACTCAGCCCGGCAGAGCTTGCTCAAATTGCTGGACGTGCAGGACGCCACATCCGGGACGGTACATTTGGGGTCACAGCTGATTGCGGTGACCTTGACCCTGAGGATGTTCTGGCAATTCAAGAACACCAATTTGACCCCATAAAAGCGCTCCAATGGCGAACTGAACAAATTGACCTATCGTCGATCCCAGCATTGCTAAATTCCCTTGAGCGTAAACCGCCAAGACCTGAATTTATGCGATCGCGTCGGGAAGACGATGAAGACGCGTTGCTGCGCCTTTCTAAAAATCCAGAAATTCGCGCGATTGCGACCGGCGGTGCGGCTCTGGCGACCCTTTGGGACATTTGCCAGGTGCCCGATTTTCGGAAGGTCGCAATGGATCAGCATGCTCAATTGTTGAGCGATCTTTATCTATTGCTCATGAAAGGTGGACGTATCGGTGATGATTTTCTCGATTCTCATGTGCGCCGTCTTGAACGCACCGATGGGGATATCGATGCGCTTTCCACCCGGATCGCACATATTCGCACATGGACCTACCTTTCTCATCGTGCCACATGGCTCGAAAACGCGCCTTATTGGCAAGAGCGCGCTCGCGCTATAGAAGACAAGCTATCAGATGCGTTGCACGAGAAACTCACGCAGCGATTTGTTGATCGAAGAACGTCAACCTTGCTGAAAAGGCTGAAAGATAATCAGCCCCTATTGGCAGGTGTTACCGAAGACGGAGAAGTTATTGTGGAAGGCCAATTCATCGGCCGCCTTTTGGGTTTCGAATTCATCGTGGACCCGCGCGCATCCGGCGCTGAGGCAAAGTCATTACGTGCTGCAGGCGAGAAAGCGCTACGACCGGTCTTGGCTGCTCGGGCAGCAGCACTTGCCAATGCCCCTGTTGATGAACTCACCCTGAACGAAAACGGTTCCGTTTGGTGGCGCTCGTCAGAGGTTGCGACGTTGAAAAAAGGGCCGACCGCATTGCGCCCTGACGTTATCATCTCCGGCCTTGATGATATCACGCCGAATATGCGCGGCCGGGTTGAAGACCGTCTGAAGGATTTTGTCGCGGCAAAAATTGAAGGTCTGCTCGGACCGTTGATCGCGTTACAAACGGCTGCAAATGCTGAAGGGGATACGGCACTCAATGGATTGACCAAAGGTGTCGCTTACCGGCTGGTCGAAAACTTCGGCGCAACATCACGCACACAGTTCGGGGAAGACCTAAAAAACCTAGAACAAAATGAACGCTCAAAGCTGCGCAAAATTGGTGTACGGTTTGGTGAGTTTACGCTCTTCATGCCGGCCCTTTTGAAACCTGCACCAGCCGGCCTGCTCACGATGCTGTGGGCGCTTTGGATGGATCGCAAGCCTGAAGAAATCCAGCCACCCAAAGCGGGCATGGTATCAATTGAAATGAATGAATCGCTGCCCCATGCCTATTACTATGCGGCAGGTTACCGACCATCAGGACAGCGGGCCGTGCGTATCGACATGCTAGAGCGGGTCGCCGGGCTTATTCGTACGGCACGCAATGAAGCCAAAACCCGCGAAGGTTTTGAGGCAACATCCCAGATGATGTCCCTTGTTGGTTGTTCCGGGGAAGATTTTGAAGCCATCCTGCGATCACTTGGCTTCCGAAAACATATGGTGAAGCGCAAGCAGCCTGCAGAAACACCAAAAGATGAAGAAACGAAACCCGCTGACGGCACGGCCACTCCGGCTCAAACTGAGGCATCGGTAAGTGAAGGTGCATCAGCGAGCGAAAGCGAAAAAACTGAGGCGGCAGAAAAACCAAAAGAAACGCCCCCTCTCGCCGCCAATGAAAACACGGACGCTGCAAAAGCTGGCGCAGCTGTAGAGAATGATGCAGCCACTTCGCCAAGCGAGGCCCCTGACGGTCAAGACAACAAAGGCGACACAGCCCAATCCGCAACTGCATCTGCAAGCGATGAAAATCCGCAAACAAACGAAACTGAAGTTGCCTTGTGGCGACCCGCCCCACGTAAACCGGCCTTTAAACCGAAATCAGGTGGAAAAGCAGGCAATGCGGCGAACAAGCCAAAATACGCAAAAGGCAAAGGCCGCCCACAAGACAAGCAACGCGGCGGAAAGCCACGACACCACAAGCCACGCGAAAAGAAGGCAGATCCGAATTCTCCCTTTGCTGTCTTGGCCGGATTAAAATCCGAACTGTCAAACACCAAGAAAAATAGCAAAAGCGAAAGTACCGAGAAGGCTGAATGACGGCAGAGGAAAATGCCTCAAAGACCTCACAACGTATCGACCAATGGCTTTGGTATGCGCGGTTTTTTAAAACCCGCACTCTCGCCGCGAAATTCGTCAGCGACGGTAAAGTTCGTCTGACACGCAATGAAGACTCTATTCGTGTTCAAAAGCCGAGCTTTTTAGTTCATAAAGGGGATGCGCTCGTGTTTACACGCGCTGAGCAATTGCGGATCATCAGCGTGCTCGATATCGCCAAACGGCGTGGTCCCGCCGCTGAAGCACAAACACTGTATGATGATCAATCACCACCGCGCCCACCGAAAAAGATGAAAGAGCTCTCACCATTCGACCGGGAAAAGGGAGCCGGCCGCCCAACAAAAAAAGATCGCAGAGCGATCGATTCGCTGAAACTGAACTAAATATTCAACAGGAAACTTCATGTTCGACAAAATTTTCAAAAAGATGCGTACCGGATCGGACGCCCCATCGGAAAGCGAAGAAGCAGACGCCATCCAAGTGGCCGTCGCCGCCCTTTGTGTTGAAGCCGCGCGGGCAGATGAAGATTACGAGGCCAGTGAAATTGCGATCATTGATCGTTTTCTGGCGAAGCGGTTTTCGCTGAGCACTGAAGATGCCGCCTCATTGCGAGCAAAAGCTGAAACGGCACAGTCAGATGCCCTCGATATTCAGCGGTTCACCAGAATTGCGAAAGAAATGTCCGAAGACGAAAAAATCGGATTTATTGAAAACCTTTGGGAAATTGTCCTATCGGATGGCAATCGCGACCCCTTTGAAGACACGTTGATTCGGCGAATTTGCGGTCTTATTTATGTATCCGACCCCGCCAGTGGGGCCGCCCGTGCCCGGGTAGCGGCCCGTCTCGGCCAATAGGACTGATAATCGATCACCGCCAAATGCTTGCGTCACAGCGATGAGCAGGTAAAGAAGTAGAAAATGAAGGATTGACCCATTGGGGTCCCGTGAAGGAGTGCCTACCCATGACCTATGTCGTGAACGACGCCTGCATTAAGTGCAAACACACAGATTGTGTTGAAGTCTGTCCCGTAGATTGTTTCTACGAGGGCGAGAATATGCTGGTGATTCACCCCGACGAATGCATCGACTGTGGTGTTTGCGAACCAGAATGCCCGGTTGAGGCGATTGTCCCTGATACTGAAGACGGGGCCGATAAATGGGTCGAAGTGAACGCTAAATACGCCGCCGCATGGCCGAATATCACGGTAAAAATCGATGCGATGCCTGATGCGGAGAAATTCGCTGAGGAAAAAGGCAAGTTCGAAAATCATTTCAGCGAGAAACCTGGCGAGGGTTCATAAACACCGATCGCGTTTCGGGACCGTGGCTTTTGTTGAAATTTTATGCTATGTTTGGAGCAGAAAGTCGGACTTCAACAAGGCGTATCAAGCTAATTTGCCCCATTTAGAACTGTCAGTAACCCACTGAAAAGAATGGTTTTTCAAGTATTTGGAATCCAGGAAACCCTTCCTGGTAGCAATGACAGATTGATTGCAATTTAGCCAAGCGCGCCAGTT
>JAJFGD010000149.1 GCA_021776315.1 Hyphococcus sp.
CCACCGAAAGAAGAAAACGAAACCTTTCGACAGGCCAAAGACAAAAAACCACTATTGACGTTGTTGGTGTCAGCCATCTTTGGCGTAATTGGCGCTTCAGTTGCGGCATTGAGTTTTGCTGCGGCCCGCACGGGAATTGCCGACCTTTTTCATGGTGCCACATTGGTCGGCGCGATTATCGCCGCTGGTTTTGGGTGTTGGCTTTATGTCTGGTTGGCCCGCCCACGTTTCGCGGCACATTTTTCAGGGAAAGGAGATCCTTTTTCAAGCCTTGTGCGTTTTTATGCTCGTGCGGCCATCTTGCTTATGGTTGTCCTATTCGCCGGGCATAGTATTGGTTTGATCGCTCCCAATATGTTCAGTGTACTCCTATTATGTATTTCCGGCGGTGCCGGCGCAGCGGCAGCATTTCAAACTGTGCTTGCCTTTGTACCGCATTACGAAAACTGAACTGAACGAAAAAAAACTAGGCTATTCGACCAGCATTCGTTACCCTCTGTCACGCAACAATCGTTGCTTTTGGCGAGACCAGTCGCGATTTTTTACTGTATCACGTTTGTCGTGATTTTTCTTTCCTTGCCCCAGCCCCAATTCTAGTTTTGCCATTCCGCGCTCATTAAAATACAAGCGCAACGGCATTAAGGTGTAACCTTTGCGTTCAACAGCTTGTGAAAGGCGTGCAATTTCTTTTTTGTGAAGCAGCAATTTGCGTTTGCGTTTTGGCTCGTGATTTTGACGGTTTCCAGCTGAATACTCGGGAATATTGGCGTTAATCAACCAGATCGCACCATCTTCTGGCGAGGCATAACTTTCTGCGATGTTGGCTTTGCCTTCGCGCAAGGCTTTCACCTCTGTGCCGGTCAGCATGATCCCGACCTCAAGGGAATCTTCGACATGATAGTCAAAGCGAGCGCGGCGGTTTTCTGCGACCACCTTATTTTTGTCGTCCTTTTTCGGTGCCATCAGCTTAGTAAACCAAGACCTTCCAAGGCGGTGCGCACTTTCGCTTTTGACCCATCGCATGGCTCAACCAAAGGCAGCCGCACTTCAGAAGAACAAAGTCCCATCAACGACAGGGCATATTTTGCCGGTCCAGGAGATGCATCGGAAAACAACGCGTCATGCAATGGTGCAAGTTGATCTTGAAGCACCCGCGCCCGTTCAAAATTTTGCTCGAGAGTGGCATTTTGCATTTCTGCGCATAATTTCGGGGCCACATTAGAGGTGACGGAAATACATCCTTGCCCGCCCATCGCATTAAAACCGACCGCCGTCATATCTTCACCGGAAAGTTGGATAAAATCTTCGGCGCAGTGGACCCGCTGTAACGCTACCCTTGCAAGATCACCGGTGGCGTCTTTCACCGCAATGACGCGCGGCAAATGCGAAAGTTCGCGCAAAGTTTCGACGTCCAAGCCAACCACAGTTCTCGCCGGAATATTGTAGATCACGATTGGTAGGTCGATAGCATCGTGTAAGGCTTTGAAATGGGCTGTAATTCCCGCTTGGCTCGGCCGATTATAATAGCCCGTGACCGCCAAAATACCGTCCGCCCCAAATCCCTCAACCCGGCGAGCCATCGAAATGGCATAATTTGTATCATTGGACCCGGCCCCCGCGATCACGGGGATACGTCCGCCAGCCGCCTCAACACATAAGCGAATCACCCGCTCATGCTCTGCGTCATTCAACGTGGCTGATTCGCCTGTGGTACCGACGGGGACAATCCCATGGGTACCCTCCGCGATTTGGCGCTCTACCAACGCTCCAATCGTTTTTTCGTCTAATTTTCCGTCTCTAAACGGGGTGATTAGGGCAGTTATGGACCCTTTAAGGTGTTTCATTTGCTCAATTTTCTGAAATGTAACCGTTCGATAAACCGCTAAAGGCTATTCATCAAGCGATCTGGTGTTTTGAAACGGGCTATCTTGGGCTAGTCTGTTAACGGCTGTGTTAGTTTGTGCGGGAGTGAAGGGATGATTGGATCAGCGCTACGGCGTTTGACGGTGGGGGTGATTTCCAGTCTGGTGGTCGTTTCAACAGCGACCGCGGCGTTTGGCAATGCCACGCCGCGCATTAAGCCACCAGCGCCGGGACCGACCTATATGGTACCCGCGGACCACTCAATTCTCCTCGAATTGTCAGCCGATTTGAAAGCCAAACGCTTTCCTGACGCCCAAAGTAAAATTACCCGCATCGCCGACCCTATCGCCAAAAGCCTTGGCGAGTGGATGTACTTTATGGCGAACGACCCGAAGGTAAATTTAAACTGGGCACACCACTTTTTAGACAATCATGGTGATTGGCCGGCGGTCAATCGTATTCAAGACCATGTTGAAGGCCGCATTTCCAAATATGCTTCAGCCGACGATATATTGGCCTTTTTTGAAAACCGCGATCCGGTTTCAGGTGATGGCAAGATCGAACTCGCCAAGGCCTTATATTCGAAAAATCAAAATGACGCCGGCGACATACATCTCCGCGATGCGTGGGTGAACCATAACTTTACCATCGCCAAAGAAAACGCCATCCTTTCGAAATATGGAAAACGCTTGACCAAGGAAGATCACGCGGCTCGCGTTGATCGGCTATTATGGGCGCGTCAGGTCACCAATTCACGCCGCGTGCTTTCAAAACTCGACAAGCGGGAACGAGCGAAAGCTAAATCCCGAATTGCATTTATCCTTGGTGCGTCGAGTGCGCCGTCTCTTTACAGTAAATTGTCTAAAGACGAACAGCTTGATTCCGGTGTTCTATTAGCCGCGGTCCGGTATTATCGCCGCTCCGGAAACCAAACCCGTGCGATTGCGCTGGCTAGCCAATCCCCAAAGACGCCTGAAGCGCTTCGTAACTCTACTCGATGGTGGTACGAACGCCGCTTGTTGATGCGGTGGGCTTTAAAAGAAGGACGCTTTGCAGAGGCATATACGGCCGCCGCTAATCATGGTCTTGAACCGGGGGGTGATTTTGCCGATGCGGAGTTTGGCGCGGGCTGGATTGCTTTGCGTTTCCTTGACGACGCGGATCGGGCCGAAACCCACTTCCTGGCATTGGCGTCCGAAGTCGCGACACCGATTTCAATGTCGCGCGCCTATTACTGGCTAGGTCGAACCGCGACGGAAAAAGACAAAGGCATTTTGGCAACTGCCTATTATAAGTTAGCAGCAAGACACTATTATTCTTACTATGGCCAATTGGCTGCGGAAGAGCTGGGCGGTTCGGCAATTCAAAAACGTTTTGAAGCCCCAGTAACGCCAAGTCCGGCTGATAGAGCGCGCTTTGGGTCACGCCCAACGGTAACTGCTTTGCGCATGCTTTCTGACCTTGATCTCAATTATGAGTTCATGGTCTTTTCATATCACATTGACGGACGGCTCGATCGCCCGGGTGAATTTGTTGAACTTGCTTCACTGACCAAAGGCGAAGGCGCGCCGCATCTTTCCGTGCGGGCTGGCAAGGTTGCCATTCAACGCAACGCTTTCACCCCTGATGTCGCCTACCCGGTTGTGTTTGTTCCGGAAGAAGCTAAGCGGTTTGTCTCACCTGAGATCGTTCTTGGTCTCTCGCGCCAGGAAAGCGAATTTAACCCGCGCGCTTATTCCAGCGCTGGTGCACGCGGCATGATGCAGCTTATGCCAGCAACAGCACAGATTACGGCTAAGAAAGAAGGCTTACGCTATTCACGATCAGCGCTTTTGGATGACCCGGTTTATAATATGACCATTGGGGCTGCGCATCTTTCCCATTTGATTGATCGCTTTGACGGCTCACTGATTTTGACATTTGCCGCATATAATGCCGGCGCGTCACGCGCTGACAATTGGATCAAAACCTATGGCGACCCGCGCCGTGAGGGGATCGATCCGGTTGATTGGGTCGAGCTTATTCCATTTAGCGAAACGCGAAACTATGTGCAGCGGGTTCTTGAAAACGTGCAAGTATATCGTGGGCGACTGAACAACTCGCCGATCCCAGGTCGACTTTCTGCGGATTTGGGACGCGGGCGCTCCCCGAACCGTATGGCACTTCAAGAGACTAAGCCATCCGCGATTTTAGCAGCCGCTACAAAAAAAATAGCTGCTGCCGAATTGCCACCCGTGCCGGGTGCAACACAGGCGCGCGCTGCACAATTCAGGCGCACCAGTGCGATTGTTGAACTCCCCACTGCGCCAACTCTGATTCAACCGCCAATGTTTGGTCACGATGACCTCACACCGTTTGCACCGGGTAGTAGTCCAAACAGCGCAAAAACACTGGCGACACCAATCGAGCATCAGCCAATTAAAACGGAAATGCCGGCTGCAACCACTGTAGTCGATAACACATCGCCAAAAATTGACGGTCGCCTAGGGCAGACCGTGGCCCCGGCCGCCGGTCCAACCGCAAGTGACATTGCTGTGATCATAGCGGATGACGAGATCGCGGTGACCACACCGGCGACATCAATCGCGCGCCCATCGGCTCCGGCACTTCAAATCATGGCACCTGCGGATGCCCCTGCCCCGCTGGATGAAAAACCAACGCCGGCCATTGTCGAAGACTTCATCGCTCGGGTTTACGCCCCGCGCCTTGCGCCAACCAATGACACACTCTCAAACGAGAGCGATCCCGAAAACACAATCGAACAATAGCCCTTGCGATTTTCGAAAATTCTCATGGTGCCCCCGCTTGCGTTGGAACGCCAGTCCAGGCATGACCGGCGGCGGAGAGGGGGCCGGGTGGCTGACGGCGCTCCCGTGCTCAGGGAGTAGGGGCTTTGTGTCCCTTCGAGGGTTCGAATCCCTTCCTCT
>JAJFGD010000150.1 GCA_021776315.1 Hyphococcus sp.
CTGGTTGGTCGATAGTGATGGTGATAATCACCGACCGCTTTTGTCGGGCCGCGCTGACTATTCATCGCCGCGATGGTCGCCCGACGGAAAACGCATTGCTTATATTTCGTCCGTTGAGGGGTCATCGCAACTTTATGTGAAGTGGGTCACTACCGGTGCAGTCGCGTTAATCACAAATTTAACGGCGTCGCCAAACGAGCTAACTTGGTCACCTGATGGCAAACAAATCGCCTTTGTGATGGATGTCAAAGCGGAAAAGGCACCCTTCGTTAAAACGCCAAAAAAACCTGAGAATGCAGAATGGTCTGAGCCATTTAAATATATAGACGAAATTTTATACCGGTTTGATGGTCGCGGTTATCTTGATCCCGCATACACCCATATCTTTGTCACCCCGGCTGAGGGCGGCACGCCGCGCCAACTCACAGAGGGTGCCTTCAATCATCGTGGGCCGTTATCTTGGACACCCGATTCCAAAAATATTGTATTCGCCGCAAACCGAAATGAAAATTGGATGCTTGAAACAGTGGAGGCAGATGTTTTTGCTGTGTCGATTGACGGCGAGCTGACTCAATTAACGTCAGCAAGCGGTGTTGAAGGTGAACCCGTTGTGTCGCCCACTGGAAATCAAATTGCGTATGTGGGTGCTGCGAATGAAGGTTTAGCCTATCGGGTCTACAGCCTGTATGTCATGGACCGAAATGGCGGCAATGTGCGCGGATTGACCGTGGATTTCGATCGCTCTGTTGAAGAGCCGGTTTGGGATGCTGCCGGTCGCGGGTTGTATTTCCTTTATGATGACCGCGGCATACGCAAAGTGGGATATGTGCGCCTAAACGGGCAGCGGCGCGTCGTGGCAGAAGGCATTGGCGGCACGGCCAATTCACGGCCTTATGTTAGTGGTGGCTATTCCGTCGCCGGCAATGGCGCGGTTGCCTTTTCAAAAGGTAGCCCTAATCGTCCAGCAGATTTGGCTATTGCTGGGCGCGGCGCTGAACGTGTCCTAACTGCACTCAATGAAGATGCGCTTGGCAATAAGAAGCTCGGGCAAGTGCATGAGGTGATCTACAACTCGTCACTTGATGATGTTGAAATTCAAGGCTGGTATGTAACGCCGCCCGATTTCGACCCCACAAAGAAATACCCATTGGTATTGGAAATTCACGGTGGACCGCACGCTGCATATGGCCCGACTTTTTCATTAGAAGTGCAACGATATGCAGCTGAGGGCTATGTCGTCTTTTATGACAATCACCGGGGTAGCTCGTCTTACGGCAAAGATTTTGGCTTATTGTTGCAATATAAATATCCAAGTCGCGATGACTTCGCCGATCATATGTCTGGGGTCGATGCTATGATCGCCAAGGGCTTCATTAATGAAGATCAATTATACGTGACCGGAGGATCGGCTGGGGGCGTCTCAACGGCATATCTGGTTGGTCTAACAGACCGGTTTCGAGCGGCCGTTGCAGCAAAACCGATCATCAATTGGACCAGTAAAGTCCTGACGGGCGATATTTATGTGTATCAAATTCGCCATCAGTTTCCGGGATTGCCTTGGGAAGAATTTGACCATTATTGGGAAAGGTCACCATTGTCGCTGGTTGGGAATGTGACAACGCCGACGATGTTGATGACTGGCGAGCAAGACTTTCGCACCCCTATTTCTGAGTCTGAACAATTTTATCAAGCACTAAAGCTACGAGGCGTAGATACAGCATTAGTGCGGGTTCCGGGCTCTAGCCATGGTATCGCTGGCCGACCATCGCGGTTGATTGGCAAGGTCGAGCATATTCTGGCTTGGTTTGAAAAATATAATGGCGAGGTGGAAGAAAATGAAGAATCACCGATTGAGCCAAATAGAGACTAAATATCGAATTGTAACAGATGTCTTGTTTTGAGCTCGGGCGAGCCATCTGTTTCTTTTTGTTCACATAGAGCGCGTTAACATAATCTCCGGCGCACAAAAAAACCTCAGTACGCCGCGTAAATATTTTCTAAATGCGAGATTCGTTAATTTTGATTTACCGTGAATTTTATCACTTGAATAATTTCTTTTTTCAAACGTCGTTCCGAGTTAAAAGGACAAGAAATGTTCAAGAAATTTTTAAAGGGCAGTGCCGTATCTCTCGTCGTAACGATGGCCTTATCAGGTGTATCCATTGCACAAGACAATTCGCCGGTAAAAGCAGGCGCTGAAAATTCGTCAAAAGTAAGTGACCACTTTGATCGCCAACGCATTGATTTTGATGCTGCGATGGATCTGGCGCTAATCAATGTCGAATATGAACTCGCCAATAAAGAATTGGAACTGGAAAAAGTTCGCACAAGAGAATTGCAAAAAAGTATTCAGTTAGCGCGCGCGCGTGAGCTGCAGGCGAAGACCATTGGAATCAGCGCATTTTTAATTGGTTTTTCTTTGCTCACACTTTTCATCTCTGGGTATCGTTCTGCACGAAAAGCGCAACAGATATCAGAGTCCTTTAACAAAAAACTAGAAATAAAAAACGAAGAGTTGGGAGTCACAATTATTGCTCTAGAGGAGGCAAACCAAGCGAAAATTGAATTCCTCGCGACAATGAGTCACGAAATTCGTACACCATTGAATGCGGTTATTGGATTGTCAGATGTCGTGTTGAATGGAGAGACAATATCATCTCGGGACCGAGAATTTCTAAAGACGATCAATTATGCCGGGAACGATTTGCTGCACATCGTTAATGACATTCTCGATGTTTCAAAACTTGAAACGGGTGAGTTGGTAGTAAAACCATCACCAGTCGAAGTCGGCGAATGTATTGTCAATGTCACGGAAATTTGGCGAAAAGCGGCCACCGAAAAAGGTCTTCAATATTTGGTTGAAATTGATGATGAATTGGAGGCATTCGAAACGGATGGGCGCTTGCTTAGGCGTGTTGTCTCAAATCTCATTTCCAACGCTGTTAAATTTACGAACGTTGGGAAAATCCATATTGCACTCAGAAATTTGGAAGACCAAGAAGGTTTTGAAATTTCCGTTTCCGATACGGGCATTGGAATCGCCTCCAAAAAGCACAAAGAAATTTTTGAAGCCTTTAAACAGGCGGACGGCCGATTGAAGCGGACTTTTGGTGGCACGGGGCTAGGTCTTGCGATTTGTAAGAAATTGTCCAAGGCATTGGGTGGTGAAATTATTATTCAAAGCGCACTGGGCCAAGGCTCGGTATTTACTGTTCGAATCCCGGCACAGTCGTCGGCCGTTGTAGATGTTGAATTGCCAATAAAAACTGCATCACATTTCACTGCAGAGGCTGCTTCGGACATTGACCTGAGTAAAGTCCGTGTTTTGATTGCAGAAGATAACCAAACGAATGTCGCTGTGATGAAAGCATTTTTGGATGGAGTAGTTGGTGACCTAAAAGTTGCTAAGGATGGCAAACAAGCGGTCGAGGCCGTGAAGAAAGGGCATGTGGACATTGTCCTTATGGACAAGCAAATGCCAATCATGGATGGGGTTGAAGCCACAAAAGCAATTCGCGCGCTTACTTTACCAAATGTGGATACACCAATCATTGGGGTAACCGCCGATTCATTCGATGGTGCACGTGATCATTTCCTACAATGCGGTGTTGATAGTTTTTTGAGCAAGCCTGTGAATGCGCCTGCGTTAATCAGTGCGATCAAAGAGGCTCTTTCAAGAAAACCATGTAAGGTCGCTTGATTCTATTGTTATTGAGATGAACAGGCCGCTTCGGCGACGCCAAGTAGGCACATCAATTGTCGCTCTTGATCGTCATTGCCTTCCTGCGGATCACCCTCAAAAATAGGTTGCCCATCAAATTCAGTTGAGCCGCCTGTGGGTGCGCCGGTCCCCTCACCGTCGCTTTCGTCACCAGAATTGCTGCTGGTTCCTTCTGGAGCGGGATCTGACGACGTGCTTTCCGTGTTTGTTTGAGTGGAGGCAATTTCAGAAATACTAATCTGAACTGATTCCTCAATCTCTTCCTCTTCGTCCATTTCTACCATTGGCGGATCCACGGGGTCGGGATCCATCGGTGGATCCATCGGCTCAGGGTCCGGTGGTGGCGCGAGACCAATTAACGTCAACATCCCCTCTCTTGGTCGGTCGCCGATGAAGGCCTCTCCATCAAAGGTCAACAAACCATCCGATGACAGGATGATTTCGCCGCCTGTACCGGTTGTCGTGCCGGGGTTAACGGAAGCGATCCCATCAAATGTGGTAGACATGGTGGAGGCCACGGTGATCCGCCCACCATTCTGGTTACCGGCGATGGGAATCGGTGTGCCCACAATTGAGGTCGGGCCGATCAATCCTCTGGCCAAGTTAATGCCAAAACCAGGGAATCCACATGCGTTGTTTAAGCATCGACCTTCAAATCCAAATGCGATGTTCAGTGTCCCGCCTGCGTTGGTGAGTGGTCCGTTGAAGCCAATATTGAGACGGTAAGCATCGGTAATATCTGCGGCACTTGATGAAACAAAATCAATAACACCAGCGCCAGGGCCTGGGCCGACATATCGGTAATTCGCGCCTGGTAATGAAGCGCCGGCACCGGTTAGAACATCGATACTGGAATAGGTAGCCGTATCAGCATTATAGATAAAGGTTCCGGTGAGCGGTACGCCAGTATCAGCACCGCCAAATCCAGAATTTTGGAATGTCCATAGCGTCCCGGCAAAGTCTGCCTCAAAACCATCGGCGAGCAACTCTGCATCGGCGGTTATCGTAATCTCCTTACCGGTGATCGAAATCTCGCCGCCATCGCCGCCACTGGCATCAAGCGTTGCATCAACAGTCACGATTGTTGAATCCGTACCCGTTAGGATAATCTTTCCGCCAATTTGAGTTGCGCTTCGGGCTACTAGGTCCGCTTCAACATTGATGATTGTTTCTACAAATTCGATTGCGTCCGTAGCAGTCAAGTAAATGGCACCACCTTCGGCATTGATTGGCCCGGTTATATTGATCCCTCCCATATTTTCGCCGGACGGAATATCAGGAGAAAATGTCACGAGACCATCACCGAAAAAATCGATGACAAAACGATCGCCGGCGGCGAGGGTAACGGTGCCGCCACGCGCAGCGATTATACCTTCATTGGCGACGTTCGGCGCAACAAAGGCGAGTATGCCAGATTCTGCGATCGAAATCTGACCTTGGTTGATCACAGCCGCATCATCTTCCCCAAGCATATCGAAGTCGAATGTGCTTGCCATGAAGTTGGCGTTACCAATGTCGAGAGAAGTGGCAACAAGACCATTGACATCAACCACACTATTGGGACCGAACAATACACCGTCGGCATTCATGATAAACACATTACCATTTGCGGATAGATCGCCATTAATCACAGATTGACCGCCGGGGCCAATAACGCGGTTCAAAATTGCGGCATCCGCGCTGGGTTGATCGAAGAAAAAGCTTTCCCCATTAGCAATGTTAAAGGACTGCCACTCAATAATTGCAGCACTTGTATTTTGTGTAACGCCGAAAGGGTCGCCACCACCGATTGTCTCAAAATCGGCGTCACCGGCAACAACTGTACCGCCTGTTGGCCCAGCGAGGACGTTGGTTGAAAGTGATGCCATAATGGCGGTGGTGAGGAGTGCTGTGCGCACCGATCGAAAATTTTTGTTGGCAATCATTGTCATTCATCCACTCCTAGAACCGTGCCTGAATAGAAAAGAAGAACCGCGGGTCGTCATCGCCTTCTTGCGCGACGATACCTTTCAACGGCACGCCAACTTCTACGGTGGCTGACAAATGTTTTGTAAGTTTAAGATAAGCACCGGCTGCAAATGAATAGAGTGAAGCCGTTCTGGATTCACCCGCTGCTAAAGGGCCAATCTGACGAACGGCCCCGGCGTCTACGGAAACAAACGGTGTCGCGCTAAATTTTCCTTGTTTCAGAAAGGCTGGTGACGCGCTGACCTCAATCCGGCCAACGACACATCGGTCACCGGCAATTTCAAACGGGTCATAGCCACGGCCAAACCCAGCGCCGCCATATCCACATTGCTCTGATGACAGCAATGGATTGTTCGCCGTTTGCGCTTTTGCGGACAGTGAAAGTGAAACTGTATCGGAAAGCTTTTGCGTGCGGCCAAAGTCAGCGGTTAGGGCCAAAAACTCGGCGCCCGCTCCTTGGCGGCTGGCGAGTGGTGAGCCAGCGTCGGTTGCATCAAAAATATCCCACCCTCGGGTGATCGTCGCGCCAATGGCCACGGACCCATCGAGGGGATCCTTAAATTTCATCGCCGCACCAAACTCCGTCGTCCACAACGCATCAAGCGTGTTTGGCGAGACGCCAAAAGCACTTTGAAATTCTTTCCACGTAAATCGTCCAGACACGGTCAGTTGGGTTTCACGTTTTAGGACCAAGGGATATGAAAGCCCCGCACCTGCCGTCCAGCCCATTGTTTCAAAACCAAGGTTTCGCAATAATGGAACGCCCGGTGCGGCCTCTGACCGGGTCGCCGCGAGGTCAAGGGTCAACCCATCGGCGTTCAATATGGTTGAATAACCTCCTGAGAAAAAGGTGAGCTCGTCGAGGTTAACACTTTGCACCGCAAGGAATCGAAAACTATCCGTGCCGGTAATGATGTTATTGACGCGCAACATGCCATTGAACTGTTCGCGGCCAACCGCACGTGAGGCGCGGTTATTGAATCCAGCCGCAACGCTAAACCTTTTCTGCGATACCTTGAAAGTCATCTTCACGCCGGTTTCTGGCGAGGTGCCGCGTTCTAAGACGGCAGTGACCCTTAATCCCGGAATTTGGTTCGCGAGCAATAAGTTTCGTTCAAGCCCACGTTTGGTGAGGGGGCGTTCCGCTGTAATTTTTTCGGCGATCTCTCTGAGCCGCGGCTGTGCGCGCTGAGGTGCGCCTGAAACATCAACTTCGCCAATGAACCCTTCAATTACCCGAATGCGGACTTGGCCATCTTCAATCTCTTGGACAGGCACATAAGCGAGAGACAGCGGGTAACCAGCCTCGGCATATCGGCGTGTGATCTCACGAGCAATCGCAAATATTTCAGCCAGTTTGACCGTTTGGCCCAAACGATCAGCATAAATCGACGCGAGTGTCGCTTGAGAAATCGTCCGCGCACCATCGAGCGTGATTTCGGTAAGAAGAAACTCTATCGAAGCAGCTTCAGTTTCTTGTTGCGCTTGGTATGGAGAAACAACATTTGGCGTCATGCTGACGCCGGGCACGACCTCCATATCATATTGTGCTTCGATGACCCCTGGGCGCACGGTCGTGGGAACCGCGACTGGATTATCGACTTTTTGCGCGAGCGCCGGTGTGACAAAGCCTGTCACGCCCGCGACAATAGAGACCAAAAGCCTCTTTGTGCTTGATGCCTTGAAAATTTGTAAATCCCCGCCCGTTCAGATCTTAGATCTGTCTCCCCAAGGCCAAGTGTAGACATAAAAGGGTTTGGCTGACAACAATTGAATCAGTCCGACGAAGAAAGAGAACGGAGATTGTCGCGACCCCTTGCAAAATGCTGCGCTGTGTCATTAGTTGGCGCAATCTCACGTTCAATTCTGGCGGTCACCTCAGTCTTAGCAAAGTGGAGAGGCGGCGATCGGTCACGTTCGATTTTTTTGCCCAGTGCGGAAAATTATATCGCTACAGAAATGTCGCAGGTGTTCACGTCTAGAGGCGAATGACCTCTCGTCTATTGTCATTGCAGCCCTGACCCGCGCAAGACGAAGCCTCATTGTTATTCAATTCACGCTGGATAGCTTTGAGCGCGCTACTCATATATTTCTCGATGCTACTTACGGATACACTTAATTTTTCTGCTATCTCTTTATAACTCAATTCATCGACACGATGCATGAGGATGGTTTTTCGTTGGCGTTCGGGTAAAGCGTTGATGATCTCGAATATTTTTTCAACGTCGTCTTTCAAGCTCGCCGATTGTTCCGGAGATGGATCCGTTGACTGCAAAATCTGAGAGGTTTCACTCAGCGAGTAGTCGCCGGTTGAATTTGACTCAAAACCAACCGCCTTACGCCGTGCATTGCGGTTTCTTCCAATATTGCTTGTCAAATTGTCTGTCGCTTTTTCTATGTATTTTTTTGACCTTACCAACGAAGGGCAGATGCCATTGCGGGCTGCAGTGGCACCAATTCAAATAACACTTCAATAGCCATTCATACTGTGAATGAACCGCACCATAGGCGGCGCGTCTTGTGACGGGTAAAAAACGATCCGTTGCAACATGTGCAAACAACCTAGAAAAAGTTAGAACTACCGTCGCGTTCGAAATCAAAAAAGTAATAGTCCGACAGCGTGCCATTTGTGGGTCAATTGTCTGCCGAAAGTGGTGGGCGCACCGGGTTTCGAACCTGGGACCTCTACCATGTCAAGGTAGCGCTCTACCCCTGAGCTATGCGCCCGGACCGACGTTACCGTCTGTCTCGAAGGGGCGTATTCCTCTTAAATCAATCACTTATGGTATTATCCGATTGAGCAGCAAAACACAATTCGTCCGCTAAAAAACTGTCATTCGTTATCTCAGTGTGACCGTGGTGTGACCGATAATGGTATTAATTAACACGCATGTTTTTTTGGTGCCGCTCTTACCACCATATTCCATTACAAAGCATTGGAAGCCTCCCCTACTTGGACCAGTTACCTACCGCTCAGGGGTTGGGGGGGCGGGTTATTTTATCTTTGCCCATAAGCATTCTGGGTTAATCTCCAGCGACTGTCGTCACAAAAGTTCCGAATGACTGTTTTTTTCGCCAATAACTGCCATTCCGTCTAAAATTCCGTGATTAAATATGCCAATGACCGCTTTTCGCCAAGAGCGGACGTTCGGGTGTCCAGCCCCCTATAGCTACGCCATCGTGATTTTGTCACGCCAATGCTGATGGATGTTCGCCAAGTGCCAATTGTTGCTATCGTCAAACTTAAGCATTACTCTCGCCGTACCGCAGCATAGGTTGCGCGCTATATATTGTTGATTGAGTTGCGTTAAATCTGATTGAGTTCATTAAACGTACGCTTCGCACCCGAGCGAAAAATTTAGAAACATTTGTGAGGAAGATATGAACCCTGTGCATTTTCGCGCGCGACTAGCGCGCTGCGCTATTTTTGCTGCTGCCTTTACCTACGCACTGTTGAGCGTACCTGCCATGGCGGAACCATTCGCCTATGTCGCCAATTTTAATTCTGACGACGTATCCGTTGTTGACACAGCAACTCTTACTGTTGTGGATACGATCGTGGTGGGTAATGGCCCGTTTCAGGCCGCCGCAACAGCTAACGGCGAATTTGTCTATGTCACAAACAGGTTTGGCCAATCCGTTTCTGTTATTGATACTGCGACAAATTCAGTGATTGCGACGGTAATAGTCGGCATCGTTCCAGCGGGCGTCGCAATTACGTCCGACAGTGCTTATGCATATGTTTCCAATTTCAATTCCGATACCGTTTCGGTCATCGATACAGACACCAATGTCGTTGTCACAACTATTTCTGTATTTGATCAGCCGCGTGACATTGCATTCACCCCGGATGGTTTGTTCGCGTATGTAACCAGCGATCAAGGAGACATCGCTGTAATCGATACAGCGACGAATACCGTCGTGGATTCCGTTGTTTTCGATCCCGGATCGACCGTTGGCATCGCCTTTAGCCCCGACGGCGCATTTGCTTACGCGGCGTATGGCGGTCAGTTGGAGGGTGTTTCAATCATCGACACCGCGACGAATACGGTCGTCGCGGAAGTCGACCCCGGCGGCACGGCACCCTTTGGCCTGGCGATCAC
>JAJFGD010000016.1 GCA_021776315.1 Hyphococcus sp.
AACTCGCTGATGCCAAAGCAGAATTTGAATGGACGAAAAATACAGTGCGTTGGCGGCATATGGCTGGTGCCTATTTTCTCGACGAACCTGTTACAAAAATCGCCCTTAGCATGAAAAGCAAAGACGCGACTCAAACAAAAAAAATCTTACGTTATCTCGTCGATGATTTTGCCTTCGTAGAAAATAACTGTGATGAAGCTCTGGCGCAAATCGCTGAGCAAGCTGGTGATACGCTCGACGACGATGATGCAGTGCTCACTAATGCAGAAAATGAATCCACTGACGCGAAAGCGGAAACCTCAACCGCGACAGCTTCGACCGAATAACATTTATAACTGCTTGCGCATGACGATAATTACGTTTTTCGCCCCATTTTCAGTGGGTTGCTCGTCGCGCCGAACCTCAACGTATCCTCGTGCGGCATAAAGCGGTTCCCCTGCAAGGGTCGATCCCAACTCTATTGTCTTAAACCCGGCATCGCGCGCCGCGGTTTCCCCGAGATCCAGCAACAACGTACCAATTCCCATGCGCGTCCAATGCGGATGGGTATACATGGCACGAATGCGTGCTGCATCGGTCTTAGGATTTGAAAGTCGATCGTCACGCCCGACTGTATGGTTCCCGCCATAGAGGGTTTTGCGCATTCCCCATCCGCCGCACCCAACCATACGAACATGCCCTTCATGATTAGCCTCAATCACAAAATAGGTCCGATCGTCAATCAATGTTGTATCTAGCCCCATCGTTGCTTGCGCTGCGGATATTTCTGCAGGCGACAAAAAGTCTTTCATATTTTCAGCAATTGCCGCGTTCATCAAAGTGAGGATCAGCGGGATATCATCATGTGTAGCAATGCGATGTGTTAGTTTAATCGCTTTTTTCATGAGTGAGAGAACCGTGCAGCTGACGACATTGATACATTTAAGTTCCAAGCTGCCAATAAAAATGCCGCCTCCCTTTTAAAGAAGCGGCATATTTCGTTGAAAATTTCCTGGAACCAATCAACCAGTCTGATCGTCAATGCTGGCGTCTGGTGCATTATTCATCACGGACTTAATACCGTTCTCTGCGCCATCATTTGAATCATACATTTGTGATTGGCCAATGACTTGGTGGTTCGCCGCTTTCAAAACGAAATAAGGTTTCCCACTCGTCGATTCTTTGACTTCAAATCGGTCTTTGTCCGCTGCATTTTTCTTGACAGATGCGACGCCATTATCAACACCAGATTTGTCCTTATAGCCTTCACTGGCGAGAATGTTTTCGCCATTTCCCGCCTTCAGACGAAATCTGAATTCTCCGGCTTTATCTTTGTAAATCTCAAATTTTCCCGCCATTTATCCATCTCCATTACTGCGATTGCTGATCATTTTATGTTGATTCCCAGTATAGTGCGCCTTGGTGCATTGCAATCATGACGAAGCCAAGGCATCACGGATGTTCCAGAATCGTTCTCATTTTCGTAGACTAACCCTATGAGCTCCAATCCATCATCCAAGATGTCCATTTCGGAACGCGCTATGGCTGGCGCTCGCCCTAATTCAACGCCAAATTTCGACGAAAAAACAGCACCTTACCTTAAAGACCTAAACGAGGATCAACGGGCCGCCGTACTTGCAACCGAAGGTCCTGTCTTGATGCTGGCTGGTGCCGGGACCGGAAAAACCCGGGCGCTAACAACTCGCCTCGCCCATTTACTTTTTACCGGGCGCGCTCAGCCTTGGCAGATCCTCGCCGTTACTTTCACCAACAAAGCCGCCCGTGAGATGAAAGAGCGGATTGCGGGACTGGTTGGCGACGGTGTCGAAGGAATGAAATGGCTCGGGACTTTCCACGCCATTGCGGCGCAAATTTTGCGACGCCATGCGGAACTGGCTGGGTTGAAATCGTCGTTCACCATCATTGACGCTGATGACCAAGTCCGTCTCGCCAAACAGGTCATCGAAGCGGCCAACATTGACGAAAAACGATGGACGGGTCGTGGCCTCGCTGCCGTTATCGATGGATGGAAAAATCGCGGATTGATCCCGGAAAAAGTACCCGCCAATGAGGCTTATCATTTCGCCGACGGTAAAGGCATTGCTTTGTATAAAGCATACCAAGCACGATTGACCATGTTGAACGCTGCGGACTTCGGTGATCTTCTTGTGCACAACCTAACCATTTTTCAAAATAACACTGATGTGCTTGCCACCTATCAAGAGCGATTTCGGTACATGCTTGTCGATGAGTATCAAGACACGAATGTTGCACAGTATTTATGGCTGCGATTGTTAGCGCAAAAACACAAAAATATTTGCTGCGTTGGTGATGATGATCAGTCAATATATGGTTGGCGCGGCGCAGAAGTGGAAAATATTTTACGGTTTGAAAAAGACTTTGCAGGCGCCACAGTAATACGCCTTGAACGTAATTATCGATCGACGCCATCGATCCTAGGGGCTGCCTCGGGACTCATATCGGCCAATCAGGATCGCCTAGGAAAAACCCTGTGGACAGAACTGGACGAAGGGGAGAAGGTCAAAGTACGCGGCGTATGGGACGGTGAAGAAGAAGCCCGTCTCATCGGTGATGACATCGAGTCCGAACAGTCAAAAGGTCGTACATTAAGTGATTTAGCCGTTTTGGTGCGTGCCTCCTTCCAAATGCGTGCCTTTGAAGAGCGGTTTAACATGCTGGGCCTCGCTTATCGCGTGGTTGGCGGGCCACGGTTTTATGAACGCGAAGAAACCCGCGACGCGCTTTCCTATTTGCGGTTGATCCGTTCGCCAGACAACGATCTCGCTTTTGATCGTATCGTGAATAAACCCAAACGGGGGCTCGGCGACAAAGCACTACAAACGCTGCACAAAATTGCTCGGGCACAAAGTGTCCCGTTGATGGTTGCATCGCGACTAGCCTTAGAAAGCGATGACCTTCATGCCAGTGCGCGACGGTCTCTTGTAAATTTCGTCGACACCATGGACCGCTGGTCTCGCGATGCAAAAGATATGGCTCCGGCAGACCTTGCCGAACTCGTGCTAGAAGAGTCCGGCTATATCGAAATGTGGAAGAATTCTAAATCACCACAAGCCCCCGGCAAGCTCGACAACCTAAAGGAACTTATTCAGGCCGTATCAGAATTCGACACATTGGAAGGGTATCTTGATCATGTGGCACTGGTCTCAGAGTTAAACGAAGATTCGGGCGACGGTCAGGTTTGGCTAATGACATTGCATGCCGCGAAGGGGCTCGAATTTCCTGTCGTCTTCCTCCCTGGGTGGGAGGAGGAGATTTTTCCTTCCAAACGCTCCTTGGATGAAAAAGGAAAGGCCGCGTTGGAAGAGGAGCGCCGGTTGGCCTATGTGGGTGTGACGCGTGCCGAAGAAAGCTGCCGTATCTCATTTGCTGCTAACCGCCAGATTTTTGGTCGCTGGCAGACCGCCGTCCCGTCACGCTTTGTGGATGAGCTACCGGAAGAACACGTCGAGGTTGTTTCTGAGCCCGGTCTATATGGGAATGCGGCTACTGACCTCGCTAGCCATTCAAGTTTTGAGGCAACGAAACTGAAAGACGACGCCTATTACGACAACCCAGGTTGGCGCCGCGCACGTGCTGCGAAATCACGCCCGACGACCGGCGCACCATTATTGGAAGGACGCGGAAAAACCGTTTCGGTCAGCGCCCCAGGGAAATCGAAATATAAAAAAGGTCAGCGTGTCTTCCATCAGAAATTTGGCTATGGAATTATTTCATCGGTTGAGGGACAAAAACTAACCGTTGATTTTGAACATTCCGGACCCAAAAAGGTCATCGACACATTTGTCGACTAATTTTTTTTAGTTTTAATGCCAACAGTTCAGCGACAGAAAAGTAGCGCGCTATGACATTTATCAAAACGATTCCCATCGAAGAAGCACAGGGAAAGTTACACACTTTGTTGGCGCGGGTTCAGGGCCCAGATGGCCATGTTGATAATATCATGGCGGCACACAGCTTGCGGCCTGCTAGCCTAGAAGGGCACATGGCGCTTTACAAAAACGTCCTCCACCACAATGCCAATCAGGTCCCAAAGTGGATACTTGAAATGATCGGCGTCTATGTCAGTCAATTGAATGATTGTTCCTATTGCGTTGAACATCATTTTGCTGGTTTGAAGCGGTTGCTCCGCGACGACCAAAAGGCTGATGGTATTCGGGCTGCGATTGCCTATGCCCACGTCTCGGGTTACTTTCAATCTTCTTTATTGACTACAAAAGAGCAAGCGGCGCTTGACTATGCAGCAATGTTGACCAAAACACCAAAAGCCATTGCTGAAAACCACATCACTGCCTTGCGTGAAGCCGGTTGGGATGATGGTGAGATCTTAGAAATCAATCAGGTCACTGCCTATTTCGCCTATGCTAACCGGACAGTCCTGGGACTCGGTGTTTCGACCGATGGGGATACGCTCGGGTTGTCTCCAAACAATAGTGATGACGAGGCCGATTGGGGCCACCGATAGCAAAGAAAAACCATGACCTCTTATAAACTCACTTGGACTGGCGCGCGCGCACCTCTTGAAACTGCGGGCAACGCATTGACTGAGTTGTTGTGGCCTCCCGCTGGGGCGATCAGCCTTACCAAAGCCGATGCAACCGTCGAAGACGGCGAAAGCGCATGGAAACTTGATGCTTATTTCGAAGACGCGCCAGATATGGAAGCAATTTCTGCGCTAATCGCTGAACATGGCGGGTTAGGCGGTGGCGACATGGAGGAGCTACCTGACGTCGATTGGGTCGCCCATTCCTTGGAAGGACTTGGCATTGTCCGATGCGGTCGCTTTGTCCTTTATGGCATTCATGATGCCGACAAATTAGAAAATGACAGCGACGACATTCCTATCCGAATCGATGCGAACCAGGCCTTTGGTACGGGTCACCACCCAACCACTGCGGGATGTCTAACTCTTTTGGATCGGTTTTCCGGATGGGCGCCAAAGTCTATTCTCGATCTCGGATGCGGATCAGCCGTTCTTGCGATTGCAGCAGCCAAGCTTTGGGGCCGAAGCATTCTTGCGAGCGACATTGACGAAAACTCAGTTGAGATTGCCGCTGAAAATGCGGCCCATAACAACGTCGGTGACAAAGTAAAAACCATCACTGCCGCTGGGTTCAACCATTCAGCGATTGCTAATGCCGCACCTTTTGATTTCGTATTCGCCAATATCCTGGCGGGCCCGTTGGCGGAATTTGCGCCTGGCATGGCAGAACATGTCGCGAAAAATGGGCGTGTCATGCTCGCCGGCTTAATGAGCGAACAAGAAAAGGGCGTCATTGACGCTTATGAGGCCGCAGGCTTCCGGGTCATCAATCGATTTGATCAACCAACCTGGCCTGTCCTATTGTTTGTGAAAACATAAACACCCCTACCCCTTGAGACCCGGCTACCGACACGCAATATATGCGCTACTCACCAATCAGGAATAATTCCATGTTTCAAACTTTTGATCCTGTTTCGGATCGCTCTTTCGCCGGAAAACACCTGCCGCTTTTGCGGGCGGAAATGAAAAAACAGAAGCTGGATGGGTTTATCATCCCCCATGATGATGAATATCAAAATGAATATATTCCAGAATATGCAGAAAGATTGATGTGGGCGACTGGGTTTTCTGGATCAGCGGGTTCGGCAGTCATAATGATTGATAGCGCGGTTATATTGACCGACGGGCGCTATACGCTGCAAGTGCGCCAGCAAGCCGACAGTGAATACTTTGATTATGTCGACGTTTCTGAGACATCTATATCAGATTGGCTTGGTGCAAATGTGTCAAAGGATGCGCATATTGGATATGATCCGATGCTTCACACCATGGCTGGTGTAGAACGTTTAAAAATGGCAGCAGAAAAGACCGGCTTTAATCTCATTGCGGTTAGTAAAAACCCAATCGACAATGCATGGGGTGATCAACCGGATTCCCCAGTGGCATCGGTTAAACCGCATGACAAAGTTTATGCCGGTAAATCAGCGGCCGAAAAGCGCGTTGAAATTGGCAAACTGGTTGCTGAAGCCGGTGCTGATTATGCACTGATCACAGCGCCGCCCTCTCTCGCTTGGTTATTCAATATCCGTGGACAAGATGTGGCACGCTCGCCACTACCGCTTGGTCGTGCACTCGTGAATACACATGGTAAGGCGACCTTGTTCTTGGCGCCAGAAAAAACTGACAATGAATTACCGGGTCACCTTGGTGACGATGTCGACTTGCGCGCTGAAGTGGATGTCGAAGCAGCGCTAACAAAACTCGGCCAAAGCGGTGCGAAGGTTGCGATTGATCCAGCGCTAGCGCCCTCAAAGTATGTAAGCGATTTAGAGGACGCCGGTGCAGAGATCATCAAATTGACTGACCCTTGCGCTCTGCCCCGCGCTACCAAAAACGAAACAGAAATCGAAGGTGCACGCACAGCTCATATTCGCGATGGCAGCGCAGTCACACAATTCCTGCATTGGCTCGATACTGAAGGGCAATCGGGGGAAATTGACGAAATCACCGCTGCCCAAAAACTTGAAGCCTTTCGTGCCCAATCAGACCTGTTACGTGACTTAAGCTTCGATACAATTTCCGGGGCAGGATCAAATGGTGCCATTTGCCATTATCGCGTTTCCACTGAAAGCAATATTAAGCTGGATCGCGGCACACTTTTTTTGATCGATTCTGGCGGTCAGTATCCGGACGGAACGACCGACATCACCCGTACAGTACCGATCGGAAAAGCCACTGATGAAATGTGTGATCGGTTTACGCGCGTACTCAAAGGACATATCGCGCTAGCCACAATGAAATTTCCGGCTGGCACCACCGGCACACAACTAGATACGGTGGCGCGAAAACCGCTTTGGGATGTTGGCCTCGACTATGATCACGGCACCGGACATGGTGTCGGTTCCTTTCTTGGCGTTCATGAAGGTCCACAGCGCATCGCCAAAGCACCCAGCGATCAAGCCCTTAAGCCAGGTATGATTATATCCAACGAGCCGGGCTTTTATAAAGCTGGTGAATTTGGCATTCGTATCGAAAATTTGATTGTCGTTACCAAACCAAAGCCTGTAACCGGTGGTGAGCGTGAGATGATGGAATTTGAAACCATCACACTCGCACCAATCAATCTCGACCTTGTAAAAACCGACCTTTTGACGACGCAAGAGCGTGAATGGTTAAACGACTATCACGCACGCGTTCGCGAAACTATTTCGCCATTGATCCCGGATGACATTAAACCCTGGTTTGAAAACGCAACACGCGCCATATAAGATTTCGAAATAAGTGCGTCTTGAAATTTGGTATAGCGATCAAAATACCGGTCTATTCACCATCAACCAAAGGATCGTCAGCACCGCAAAGAATGCTGGAAACCCACAAGCAAACCAAATCTTGTATAGCTGATTAAACCTGGCTGGAAGATCACTTCCATTTTGAGCGGCAATGCGGGCCAAATCTCTCAACTCGTGTTGAATCCAAACCACCGGAATCCAAAACACACCTACCACAACATATAAAATCAGCGAACACATTAACCAGCCATCGGTTAGTGGCCATCCAACCGCCCGCGCCAACAAATATCCGGAAATGGGTTGAATGATAACCGCTGACGCCGTGAACACCCAATCGGCAATCACAACTGTGCCCGCCGTATGGGCAATCACTTTCGCATCGCGTGTTCTATGCGCCATCACCATAAAAAAGGCGATCCCCGCGCCAGTGCCCAACAGTACTGTCGCGCCAATAACATGTGTCCACCGCAACAACTCTATCCACATGCTCAACGATCCTCTGCCAATGCGGCTACGACCAAAGATAGCACAATTGCAGGAAACACTTTCACCATAGGGCCCAATGGATCCGCCCAGAGGTCGGGCGTGACGATGGTGCTCGCCAAGACATACGCCGCCGATAGCGCAATAGAGGCAAAGCAACCAAGCCTTATCGTAGGTCGAAAAAGTAATAGAGCGCCAACCCCAATATCAGCAATGGACCCTATGCGCACAAATAGATTTGCAAAATAGTCAGGTAATTTTCCAGACAAAATCGCAACTGCGTTTTCGTGTTGCACGAACCCTATCAATCCAGACACGACCCAAAATCCTACCAGCGTCAACACAGCAATAGGAAATACCAACATTGCGCGCGCATAAATCCGCTCTTGTCCTGTCGACGGTAACTGCTCTAACGTTTGTGCAAAACTACTCAATGGTTTGCCGGTGACGTTTTCCCACGCGAGCGGATCGCCTATAATTCCTTTGGCTAATACCGTGATTGCTGTGGTTCTCATGGCAGGACGCCATCCCAACCAACCGGCAATATCGGCGATTTTAGCTGTCGCGTGCCCTACCCATTGGGGCAGTTCAATGCTCATTTTTGGTTTTGAGTATCCGAGCCATGCCCGAAATCCCAATACCAATTCTCGAAAACTTTGCGATCCCGCTTCAACCAAGTCAAATTCTTGACCGCCGAGCTCATTTTTTACCGCAAGGGAAGCTGCATTCGCCACGTCGTCAATCGCTACGGTTTGAACCGGTGTCTTTGCCATGATGATTGGTTGAACAATTGGAAATGCTGCGAGCATGCGTACAACGCTCGTCCCTCCATAGGCATGAGGTGCTATCACTAATCCAGGGCGAAAAATTGTCCAACAAAGCGAGCTTGATTTTAGTGCGTGATCCGCTGCAGCTTTAGTCCGATAAAATCGCGTATCAGCATCTTCATGCACACCCGGTGCAGAAATTTGGATAAACTTTTTCACGCCAGCCCGCTCACTCGCTTTTATCAAAGCCTTGATTGAGTCTCGTTGAACAGCATCAATATTGTCCATCAATCCATTCTGCAGTGCGCCAGAAGCATTCACGACGACATCAACATTATCGAGAAAAGGCTGCCATTGCTGAGGAGTAAGGAGTTGCGCGATGTTCGCTTGCAGCCATTCAGCTCCCGGCAGAAATGCCAGGCCTTTTGACGCTGACCTACCCAGCCCGACGATTTGATGCCCATCACTGATCAATCGCTTGGACACGGCCAAACCAATCAATCCGTAGCCACCAAGGATCAGAACACGCAAGGCTTCGAACTCCGGTTAGGTTTATCTATCGGAGTTCCATATTCGTGTTCGAATGGATTGCGCAAATTAGTTTATTCGGCCGCAGTAGCTGCTGTCGATTTAGGATCGCTTTTCGCAGCGTCATCTTCAGAGGCGGCAGCTTTTGGCCGACGTGGGGCACGACGGCGTTTCGGTTTTTTCTCCGGTTCGGCTTCGCTTGCCGGCGCTTTTTCGCCAGCGTCGCTCTCTGCTTCGGTCTTCGCCGGTGCTTCAGCGTCGCCTGTCGATTCCGGGGTTGCAGTTGCTTCCTGTCGGCGCCGATCACGTTGATTATTTTGACGCCCCTTGGGAGCCTCATCACTTCCCTCTATCGTCGGTTGCTCACCTTCACCCTCTCGTGATGTCGGTTGTGACTGTCCTGACTGAGGCGGTTGTGATTGCGACTGCTGCCCTTGCTGCTGTTGTTGCGATTGTGGCGGTTGTGTCGCTCGAATCACGCGGAAATAATGTTCGGCGTGCTGAAGGTAGCTTTCTGCTTTGATGCGATCACCGGAGGATGCTGCATCTCGTGCCAGCGCTGTATATTTGTCATAAATCTGCGTTGCAGTACCTCGAATACGAACCTCTGGTCCGTTAGAATCAAGCGCTCGGTTTGGGTTAGAATTTCCACCACCGGGGCGACGACGTTGATTACGGCCACGCTTCATATTTAAATCCTGTCTACGGCCTCTTTTGAGGCTAATCTCGGCCAATGCCGATACTTCTGTTAAGATTAGTGGTTGCTGTTTGGCGATCCATTACGCCTTATCATCACGTAGTTTTCGTGTTCCGTTTGCGCAGGTAACCTGCGAACAGTGAGTCAGACCGATCGATAGCCAGACTGATGTTGGAATTAAGGCTCACCCAGCGCGAGTATTCGTTATTTTGTCGCTGAGCAATTGCCCCTTCCCGCCTATAATAGCTGCTCCGGCTGCGAGTTCAATCCTTTTCTATGAAAGATTTTCCATCAGCGATAACGCCGCGCGGTCGCCCTTTTAGATCGTTAACGATGCTAACGGTCACCCTTGGCAGCGTTTTGGCCACCATTTTGACCAGGGTTTCAGCGCATCCATCCCCGGTCTCAAAGACTAAAAGGCCCTCAGGTGCCAAAAGTCGAGATATGTCGTCGAGAATATCCCGATAGGCCATCATGCCATCAACCCCGGCAAAAAGAGCATCGTTCGGTTCAAATTCGGTCACATCAAGGGGCATCGTAGGACGGTCGCCCTCAGGAATGTAGGGTGGGTTCGATACGATAATATCGAATTTGCGTTCGATCCCCTTTCCCCAGTCGCCAGCTAAGAATGTTGTTCGAGAACCAAGACCTAACCGCTCTGCATTCTCAGTCGCGACGCCCAAAGCAGCCTGAGACGCGTCCACACCAACACCCTGTGCAGATGGCATTTCATGCATCAAAGCACATAGTAGACAGCCAGAACCGACACCGAGATCGAGTATGGACCAAGCCTTATCAACGGCACGGTGCGCAAGCACTGCTTCTATTAAACACTCAGAATCGCCGCGCGGGATCAATACATCTGGTGTGACGTGAAAATCCATACTCCAAAATTCGCGACTACCAGTTATGTAGGCAATAGGTTCATGCCGCGCACGACGTTCAATAAATTTGAAAAATGTTTCAGATTGGTTCTCCGTCAATTGATCGTCGGCACGCAGAATTAGCTCGGCATCATCGAAGCCAGTTACGAACTTCAAAATCACACGCGCGTCAAGCTGCGCAGTATCAATCCCTGATAACCGCCTGGAGCCTTCACGCATGATGCTCGTTAGCGACCATACTGGCCCTTGCTCTTGATTAGACCCCATCGCCCTGCATCGCTGCCAGGCGATCTGCGCGGTCCTGGCTAATCAGTGCATCAACAAGCTCGTCCAAGCTGTCCCCTGCAATCACATCACTCAATTTGTAAAGCGTCAGATTGATCCGATGGTCCGTGACACGGCTTTGTGGATAATTATAAGTACGAATGCGCTCTGACCGATCGCCAGAACCAACCATGCCTTTGCGCTCCGCAGCGCGCTCAGCATCAACGCGGGCGCGCTCAGCCTCATAAAGACGAGCGCGGAGAACTTTCATAGCCTTGGCTCTGTTTTTATGTTGCGACTTTTCATCTTGTTGAATGACCACAACACCGGTTGGAATATGGGTAATTCGTACAGCAGAATCGGTTGTATTGACTGATTGCCCGCCTGGCCCCGATGCACGAAACACATCAACCCGTAGATCCGTTTCACTAATATCAATGTCGACTTCTTCGGGTTCTGGCAGTACCGCCACTGTTGCCGCAGAAGTGTGAACACGTCCTTGGGTTTCTGTTTCGGGGACACGCTGCACACGGTGCACACCCGCCTCAAATTTCATCTTCGCAAATACACTATCGCCGTTCACGCTTGCTTGAATTTCTTTGTAACCACCCATTTCTGCTTCTGAGGCAGACAAAATTTCGACCCGCCATCCATTCAGGGAAGCATATCGCTGATACATCCGAAACAAATCGCCCGCAAAAATTGCGGCTTCATCGCCACCTGTGCCTGCCCGCACTTCAAGAATCACAGAGGAATCGTCAGCCTTATCTTTGGGCAAAAGCATCAATTGCAACTCATGCTCTAAGGCAGGCATTGTTTCGTTAAGCGTAGCCAATTCTTCTTTTGCCATTGCGGCCATCTCAGAGTCATCGCTCTCAGAGAGCTCTTCCAGCTCAACCAATTGCGTGCGCGCAGAGGAAAGTTCGCGCGCCTTCTCAACAACATCCTTCAGCTCGCCATGCTCTTTTGAAAGTCGAACGATATCATCGGCGTTTGCCGTGGACGACATCGCTGCTTCGATCTTGTCGAACTTGTCGATAAGCGCGGAAATTTTTTCCTGAGGGATCAATTTATATTCCGTTCATGCAAGAAAAAAGCGCGCGGGTGGGGGCCCCGCGCGCAAAATTAAAAGTGTACAGCTATTCAGCAGCGACAGCTTGCTTGGCTTCTTCCGCCTGAATTTCAGTGGCGCGCTTTTCAACCAATTCAACAAGGTGATCGACCAGCTTGTCATTATCAATTCGGTGATCAACTTCGCCGCCGAGATAGATCATGCCGTGCTCTTTGCCAGCACCGCCACCCGTAAAACCAATATCTGTTTCCCGTGCTTCGCCGGGTCCATTCACGACGCAACCGATGACAGATAGCGTCATTGGCGTCGTAATGTGCGCGAGACGCTGTTCCAAAGTTTCGACAGTGTCGATTACGTTGAAACCCTGACGCGCACATGAAGGGCAGGAAATTACATTCACTCCGCGGTGACGCAAATTCAGCGACTTCAAAATATCGAAGCCAGCTTTGATCTCTTCGACAGGGTCCGCAGAAAGCGAAACGCGGATCGTATCACCGATACCTGCCCACAGCATGTTACCCATACCGATCGCAGATTTTACTGACCCAATGCGCAACCCACCCGCTTCTGTAACACCCAGGTGAAGTGGACAATCAATCGACTCAGCAAGTTGGTGATAAGCCGCAACCGTTAGAAACACGTCAGACGCTTTGACCGATATTTTGAATTCATGAAAATCATTATCCTG
>JAJFGD010000151.1 GCA_021776315.1 Hyphococcus sp.
TGGCATATTTGAGTTTAGGAATTGTCTCTGCGGGTATGCCGACAATCGATCGCGCAACCTGATCACACCAAAGACCACCGCAATTCACAACGGTCTTCGCTGACAATGTAATCGTGTCATCTCCACCAATATCAAGCTCCACCCCCCTATCCGTCACCCGGCCACCGACGACGGGAGACGACAACGCTAAAATACCGCCAGCATTTTCCATATCGCCTTGCAGCGCCACCATCAGACCGTGACTGTCGACAATCCCTGATGAGGGCGAATATAACGCCGCGCTACAATGCACATTGGGTTCAAATTCTTTGGCTTCCGCAGCGCTCACAATGCGCAAATCCGTCATGCCATTGGCTTCGCCATTTTCTTTGAAATGTGCGAGGCGCGCGATTTCATCCTCGCCAATGGCCACCAGCAACTTACCACAGCGTGCGTGATTTACTTTGTGGCTCTCGCAAAACGCATAGAGGGCGTCCCTGCCTTTTACGGCAAGCTGCGCGCGCATACCGGCACGGCGATATTGAATGCCAGCATGGATGACTTCCGAGTTTCGCGAGGATGACTCCTCCCCGATCACGGCATTCTTTTCAACGACGATCACGTCGCGACCGCGCTGAGCCAGCGCGCGCGCAACAGCTAAACCGATGACGCCTGCCCCGATAACAATGGCGTCTACCTGTTCAGTCATGACCAATTAATCGGTTGTTGCGACCCAATCCGGATCGTCCTGGACTTCGCGTTCCCATTTCAGGAACTCATAATAGCCACAGCGCTTTTGGGTTGGGAATTCGCGGCAAATCGTTGGACGGCCTTCATAATTTGTGCAGTTGCGCGTTTCCTTATCCAGGAACATGCACGACGTCACAAAATGTTCATCATCCGTATGGCGCAAGACGCGAGGGTTTTCTTTGTCACCTTTTTTGGTGAACTTCTTTTGCGCCTTTTCCTCAGTGACCCCTTGCGATTTGGCCAGTCGTTTAAGATCCGACTTCGTCACTGGAATATGCGTATAGGTACAGCAATAGGCTGTGCACTTTAAACAATCATAGAGCTTTTTCGCCATCGAAATCCCCGCAAAACTACTTAGCTGCGTCGGTACTGAACGAACTCGCTCAATGTTGCAAGCCTATCATAGAGCCGACGCGCCGTCTTATTCCCGTTTTCGGTATGCCAATAAACACGTGCATAACCCCGTCGATCGGCCTCTTTATAAACCGCTTCTACCAAAGCGCGTCCAGCACCGGTGCACCGTACCGACGCGTCTACATAAAGGTCCTCTAAATAAAGATAAGGTGAAGAAGACCAAGTGGATGCATGGGGTAGACAATGGGTAAAACCAACAACGCGCTCTTCATGTTCTGCAACCAGGGCAAAATGCGGTTCGCCCTTTAAGAGATTCGCAAACAACCCATCCGTCACGGATTGGGCGAGCTCCGTTTTATAAAACGCCAAATAGCCGGCCCATAATTGGCGCCAGGCGTCTTCATCAGTTTTCTCTAAGGGGCGGATATCCGTCATGTCAGCGCACTTTGGGTGTTGGCAATCCAACCACCGCCCAGAATGCGATCATGGGCATCATCAGCGGAATAGAAAACACAAGCCTGCCCCGGCGCAACACCTTCTTCCGGATCCGTTAGCTCAACCGCCCAACCCTCGTCCCAGACAAGATGCGCAGGCGTTGGCGGGCGGGTTGAGCGTACTTTCACCGCGAGGGGCATACCGCTTTGCGCCGCTTCTTCACCTGTACCATCGCCGAGCCATGTCACTTCTTTCAATCCAATACGTTTGATCAACAACGCTTCGCGGGGCCCAACAATGACTTGGCCTTTCTCCGCATCAAGACGCACGACATAAAGTGGATCACCGGTTGCGACACCAAGACCACGACGTTGTCCAACCGTATAGTGAATGACGCCCGGGTGACGGCCCATAACCGTCCCATCCACATGCACAATTTCACCGGGCGTTGCAGCACCTGGGCGAAGCCGTTCAACCACGGAGGCGTATTTGCCTTCAGGGACAAAACAAATGTCTTGGCTATCGGGTTTGTCAGCGACCACCAATCCAAGTTCCGATGCAATGCGCCGCACTTCATCTTTTGGCATGTCACCAAGTGGGAAACGTAAATAATCTAACTGTTCTTTGGTCGTCGAAAACAGAAAATAGCTTTGGTCTTTGCCCGCATCATAAGCACGGCGTAATTCCGGCCCGTCAGGTCCTTCGACGCGTCGGATGTAATGCCCCGTCGCCATCGCGGCCCCACCAAGATCGCGCGCTGTTTCCAGCAAGTCTTTGAACTTCACTTGCTCATTACAGCGTACACATGGGATTGGCGTTGCGCCCATCAAATATGTATCGGCGAAATCATCCATCACCGCTTCGGTGAAACGACTTTCATAATCGAGCACATAATGGGGGAACCCCATGGCTTCGGAAACGCGGCGGGCATCTTGAATGTCTTGCCCCGCGCAACACGCCCCTTTTTTCTGAATGGCGACGCCATGATCATAAAGCTGCAAGGTGACGCCAACCACATCATAGCCAGACAATTTGCAAAGTGCGGCGGTTACGGATGAATCAACGCCGCCGGACATGGCCACGATCACCCGCGCACCAGCTGGCAGGCCGAGGTCGATCCTCGGCGCATCAATTGTTGATATGTCTTTTAGGGCCACCATTTCGAGCGGAACATAGGGATTGCGATCAACAAATGCCAGTCTGGCTTATTGACCTCGCTGATTGGCCTAGCTGGCCTTGCCAATAAGAGCGCCAGTTTCCAAATCGACGCCTGTTTTCGTCAAGCCATCTATCAAAGGCTTTAGCAATTCATCACCATATTGGTCGACTGCGTGGGTAACGCTGCGCCGGATTGGTTCGCGAACCTGGGTCGTGGAGAAGGTTGCAACCGGCCGGCGCACCTTATGGAAATCTAGACATTCCTCGCGCCAGTCCAAGCCGCAAAATGTTACCAATCGTTTTGCCTCGACCTCAAAGTCAGCAATCATCTTCTCATACTGAAAGAGCGGGAAGTCATCTCCCATGCATTCCTCCCAATAGCGCACCACCCGCGCATACTCGCCGTAAAAATGCGCAATGCTCTCCATTTTGGTGGCATAGGGCCAGGCTTTAGCGAAATCATTGCGATAGATGGAAAGACCCGTATCGATCGGGTTCCGGCGGATATGAATAATGGACGCCTCTGGAAATAGAGCCTTGATCAGCCCGGCACCGCGAAAATTCAACGGTTGCTTATCGACAACAAACCGCTCGCCAGCGCCTTTCGGCAACCCGGCAAAATATTGGTCACGCCAGGCGCGCAGTTGTTGGGGTGGGGCCTCAGATACCGCCTTCCCACCATTGGCCTCACCCCATTGCAGGACATTGTTATGAATGGCCGGGAAAGTATGAAGCTCCCCTGCGCCGGCGACATCCGGATGGGCGGCGAGAATGCTCTCAGTCAATGTCGTCCCAGATCGTGGCATCCCAACGACAAATATCGGACGCACTGCGCTTTCTGAGAATTGCGTCCCTGACGGTAATGTCCGAAAAGTCCGTTGCTCTCTATCTCGTTGTTGCTCAAAATTTGACGGTTGGTACCCCAATCCCTCTTTAACAAGAATGCCATCGCTGAGCCCATTGCCTTGGTCATAGGCACGAAGCGCGGATGCGTAATCGCGTGAACGGTGAAATATATCACCAAGCGCAAAGAACAAAGACGCACGATGCTCTGGATGTTGGGCCGCATCTTCGGCAAGCCGAACCATCTGCTGACGCGTCTCATCTTCAACCCGACCGCCGCGCAAAGTCGTATATTGAGCATAAGGCAGCGCAAATTTCGGATTCTTCTTCATCGCGTCGATACTCAGCGTCTCAGCTTCATCCAAGGCACCAAGAAACATTTTGACCCGCGCCAACGCATATAAAGATTCTGCCGTTGGTGCGGACAGCGAATGGGCTTTCTCCAAGGCCGCTTCCGCACCAGCATAATCAAAGGCCCCTAAGCACAAACGTGCATAGGTCGCCAGGTGATCCGCTGATTTTGGGTTGGCCTTTACGATATCATGAAAGACATCACGGGCCATTTCGGCATTGCCGAGTTCAAAATAGGCATGAGCCAGTGAACGGATGGCTTCAGGGTCGCGGGCATCGATACCGCGCCACGCTTCACATATTTTCATGAGCTGCGGCCAGTCGCGCATGGCCATGGCCGCAGATGCACACACTTGAAATGCTTTGGCGCTTTTGGGTGCAATTTGAACAGCGGCTGCCCCTGCACGTAAAGCTTCTCCGGGGTTTGATAATTTAAGCATCGCCTGGGCATAACCAATGAGTGCCAGATGATTGTTTGCATTTGATTCAAATGCGCGCTGATACAATTGCGCAGCCCCTTGAGCATCACCCTTTTTGAGCGCGAGATTTCCTTTTTTGATGAACCGCTCAGCCGTAATCGAATTCGACAATGATGCTCTCCGCTTCACAGGTGCGTTATCACTAAAGCCCTATACCGGCGCTCATGGTCAAGAGTGGACGCCCCAATGGCCGTTGAGACCCCAATATAAAGCGCATTCTTTTGCACATACCCGATTTTTTTTACCTATTTTTCGCGAAAACTTCCGGCGGTGGTCTCTCATTGGGACAACATCACTGGGGTGATGTCACGGACTGGTTTTTGCAAAAATAAAACATAGCGAGGGAAGTGTCCTCCCATATTTCGAGGCCCAGCCTGCGAATGCACGCTAGCGAGAAATTAGACTAAAATTGTATCATTCTTATCGGCATTTTGCGCTGTGCAATCTTGTTTTGAATTGAAACAACATCGCGACCGATATTTCACGAACAATCAACCACTTATAGAAGCTTTTACCTTGTCGCTTAGACGTTTTTTAAAAACGATGAGCGTACTGTCTCCTCAAGAACATTGTCGCCTATCCAGTTGCGTATCAAGGGGATTAGATCGCTCATGACTGTCGTTGCACATAACGCCGCGTCGCCGATAAAAAAGGATCCGTATGTCATCGGACCCGACGGCACGCCGCTAACATTAAAAGACCTTCCACCGCCTTCAACAAAGCGTTGGGTCATCCGCCGTAAGGCAGAGGTCGTCGCCGCCGTTCGCGGTGACCTATTGACCCTCGAAGAGGCATGCGACCGTTACGGTTTAACGGTCGAAGAATTTATTTCATGGCAACAGGCAATCGACCAATTTGGCCTTCCTGGCTTACGGGCGACACGCGTCCAGCAATATCGGTAATCCCTCCCAACTTTTTTTCGGTTTTCGGAAGGCCCGCACACACTGTGCGGGCTTTTTTTTCCACTGTTATATCGCCCCGATTTTCGACCGACCCCAGGCTCAAACCATCGATTTGTTGTTTGATTGTAGACTATTCACCGTCATACTATGGTTAGAAAACGGTTTAGACTGACTTTGGTGGTTGTGTATCTATGATGAAATTCATCGCCTCTGACCTTGAAGCGGCAAAAACCAAGGCACGTCGTGCCCTTGGTGACCAGGCTGTTTTCCTGTCTGTGCGCGAATTGCCCAGCGGCGATTTTGAAGTTACGGCATCAGATAAGCCTGCCCCCTCAACCCCCAGCCCTGCGCCCAAAGCACAGTTTGCTGGCGCGGCGCGCGATGCGGTCGACGAAGGCCCCTTTAAGATGAGCGCTGGTGCGCGTTTGAATGAAAGTGTGGAACAACGTTTTTCCGAGGACGCACTCTCGAAACTCAGCGGCAGCCTGACCGGCGGAAAGACTACTAAAAAACTCGACATGTCTGATGTGCATGTGCGCGCCATGGCTGACATTCTCGGTCCTCATGGGTTTGGTGATGACCTCATAGCAGCCATGATTGCGGGAGCCCGTCGTTCACCCATCGACGAAGAACTATATCGTCTAGAGACAGCTTTTCGCGAAACCTATACATTTGCCCCGCTCCAGTTTTCGCCAACGACACCGATTATGTTGGTGGGGCCAACCGGTGCCGGTAAAACATCGTCCGCGGCAAAACTTGCAGCTTCAGTTATCGGACACGGTAATACGGCCATGATGATGACGGCCGATACTGGACGCGCGGGCGCGATTGAGCAGATCAAATCATACAGCCATGCCCTTGGTGCAGATTATTTCCTGATCGACTCGCCATTGGACATCGACAAAATCTTACGCGCCCACCGCCCCAGCGGTGCGGTCATCCTCGATACGCCTGGCGTTAGCCCCTATGACGGCGGCGATATCGCGGCATTACAAAGCTATCAGCAAGAATGTGGCGCAGAACCTGTTTTGGTGTTGCCTGCTGGTGGCGATCCAGCCGAGCATGCTGATTGGGCCAACGCCTTTAAAGAGATAGGCGTGCGCCGTTGCATCATTACCAAGTTCGACGCAACCAAACGTGTTGGTGCGGCTCTTTACGCGGCCCATGTGGGTGATTTGTCTTTAGCCCATTTTTCTGAGACCGCTTTCATCTCTGAAGGGTTGATTGATGCTAATCCTGAATTCTTGGCCAGGCGGATGATCGCAAGCCGTCCAGGTCGGATCAGCTAAGTTTTCACATAAAGAAAAAGCGGGCCCGAAGGCCCGCTCAAATTTCACTCTACTCATTTTTTTATTGGTATTTTACCAGCGTAGCCCCCGCTTATCACCAAACTTTATTGACTGCCTAACAAGGCCAATGGGTCAATGGATTTTAGGTTTTGCCGAATTTCAAAATGTAATTGTGGTGATGTAACCGCACCGCTGTCGCCAACTTTTGCGATGACTTGGCCTTTGCGTACGCGGTCGCCTTTTTTGACCAACATCGCATCATTATGCGCATAGGCTGTCACATATCCTTCCGAATGTTTGACCAGCAGAAGATTGCCAAAACCATCGAGCTCTGAGCCGCGATAAACAACTTCACCAGCGGCCGCAGCCCGAACCGGGGTGCCAGCCGGTGCCGCGATATTGACGCCGTCATTGCGGCGTCCCAAATCACCAGAACCATAAGTCGCAATGATCGCGCCTTTTACTGGCCAGTTAAACTGACTGTTCGAATTCATTTGTGACGGCGGCGTATAAGATGCTGACCGCGCGATATCGCCAACGTCGCGTGGCGCGACCGTCGCATTGGCAATTTTTGACGGGTTCGGCCGGGTTCTCGCTGGCTGACTTTGCGCAAATACCGCACTATTTGTACGTGCCTGTGGGATGAGAATTTGTTGGCCAATCGACAACGTATAGGGCTGGCGCATGGCGTTGGCGCGCGCAATATCACCAACAGCAACATTGGCCTTTTTCGAGATTGAATAAAGCGTATCGCCGCGTCGCACGGCATAAAGCGTGTCACGAGCAACAACCTGACGGCGCACTGCCGAGGCTTCGACGACTTCAGCCCCGCGCGGCAGCTTCAATACCTGCCCTACACGAAGATTGTAGGGAGCACGCAGATCGTTGCGGGCAATAATCTCTTTTGGCGAAACGCTGAACCGGCGGGCAACGGCGTAAACCGTATCCCCTGGCTGGACTTCAATGAAGCCCCTTACTTTTTTGGTTTCAATCGTACCCGGCGCAACATCATTTGACAGATGCACTGCTGATACAGGTGTCAAAGCCACGCCGTTGCGACGCACTGATGAGGCGGATGCAGGTTGCGCACGCCGGGCTGCGATTTCACTTTGCGCTATCCGCTGCTGCTCAACTTTTTGTTTTTGATAGATCTCATCGCGAGAGCTATAGATGCGCGCTTGATGCTGTCCATCAGCGCCATAAACCACGGGAACGGAACTGTGGTTGCCGCAAGCCACCAAAATCAAAGGTGCCAAAATTGCCAATGCGTTATTCGCAACTCTCATTGCCGCCTCCAAAGAATTCACGTCCGATTCTGTGGAGGGTTATAAACTTTGGTTAACAAGGTATTAACAAACGCATCTGTGCGTTAAGATTTCTTCACCTTTATGAAGACGCCTTGTTGAACGAACCCAAAAGCGCATTAAAAGTTTCGTCATGAGTCAGCGCCAAATGCAATGGCGTAATGGAAACACGGCCTTCATATATTGCGCGCAGATCCGTACCATTTGGTGGATCAGAAAGCTCGCCCGAATATCCATACCAATAATAGCGCCCGCCCCTTAGGTCTTTGCGCTCTTCCGCATAAAGCTGAACAGCGTCGCGGTGGCCTTGACGGGTGACCTCAATATCCTTGATCTCCTCAGGTGCGCGATCTGGGAAGTTTACGTTGATGACAACATTTTCCGGCCACCCCTTATCGAGTAGCTGGCGGACTATTTTTGTCCCATGGGCTTCTGGTGTTTCCCAACGCGCTTTGTCGCGGGAAAAACGTGCCAGTGACAGGGCGATCGATGGGATGCCCATGCTCATACCTTGAAACGCCGCTGCAATCGTGCCGGAAACGGTGACATCCTCAGCGATGTTTTGACCGTTGTTAACGCCCGACAAAATAAGGTCCGGTTTTTGGCCATCCATAATTTTGGTGACCCCCATCAACACCGCATCACTCGGTGTGCCGGTTACGGAAAAGCGCTTCTCTTCATATTTACGCACGCGCAATGGATGGGCGAGCGTCAATGCACGCGCCGCACCGGATTGCTCTTCTTGTGGGGCAACCACCCAAACATCATCAGAGAGTTCGCGGGCAATTTTAACGAGGCTTTCCAAACCGCGGGCATGGATACCATCATCATTGGAACATAGAATGCGCATGGCTTTAAGCCTTTTCGATGGTGGTAACGCCGCCCATATAGGGCTTGAGCACTTCAGGGACGGCGATTGAGCCATCCGGCTGCTGATAGTTTTCCAAAATCGCTACCAGCGTTCGGCCCACAGCGAGGCCAGAGCCATTGAGCGTGTGGACAAACTGCGTCGACTTTTCACCCTTGGCACGACAGCGCGTGTTCATGCGACGGGCCTGGAAATCACCGCAGTTGGAACAAGAAGAAATCTCGCGATATTGCCCCTGCCCCGGTAGCCAGACTTCGATGTCGTATGTCTTTTGCGCGGAGAAACCCATATCGCCCGAAGAAAGTACCATAGTGCGGTATGGCAGTTCGAGCCGCTTCAAGACTTCTTCCGCACACCCAATCATGCGCTCATGTTCATCAAGCGATTGATCAGGCGTCGTGATTGAAACGAGTTCGACCTTAGAGAATTGGTGCAATCGGATCATGCCACGCGTGTCGCGACCAGCCGCGCCGGCTTCTGACCGAAAACAGGGCGTCCATGCGGTGAAACGTGCGGGAAGTTCTTCCTGCGCGAGAATATCCTCGCGCACGATATTCGTCAGAGAGACTTCCGCAGTTGGGATCAGCCAATGATCGCCCGTGGATTTAAACAAATCCTCAGAAAACTTCGGCAATTGGCCCGTCCCATAAAGCGCATCATCTTTGACCAGCAAAGGCGGCTGGCATTCTTGATAGCCAAACTCACCGGTGTGCAGATCAAGCATGAAATTCGCGACGGCGCGTTCTAGCCGGGCAAGCTGACCTTTGAGCAAAACAAAGCGTGAGCCCGACATGCGTGCTGCCGCTTCAAAATCCATCTGACCAAGATCCTCGCCCAGATCAAAATGTTCTTTGGCGCTGTTCAGCCGAGTGGGTTCACCCCATTGGCGCAGCTCCACATTGGCGTCTTCATCTTCACCCAGTGGCACATCATCCGCGGGGATGTTCGGCAATCCAGAAAGAATGTCGCGGATCGCGTCTAACCGCTTACGCTGTTCAGCCTCAGCCGTCGGCATTTGTTGTTTGATACTGTCGACTTCAGCACGCAAGCGATTGAATTCATCATCATCGCCCTTTGCCTTAGCGGCACCTATTTCTTTCGACGCCGCATTACGGCGCGATTGCAAGTCGTTGAGAACTTGCGTGTATTTGCGCGCCTCTTCATCCAGCACCAAAATTTCACCCGCACATGGCGAGGCAAAGCGGCGTGCAAGGCCAGCATCGAATTGATCAGGGTTATCGCGGATATTTTTAATGTCGAACATGGGCGCTCGTGTAGCGGGGTTGCGTGCCGGGGTCCAGTATTAGGCTGATGCCTCTTCAGCTTCTTCGAGGCCTTTACGGGCTTTTCGCTCGGCCAGGCGGACTGATAAGACTGAAACCTCATAAAGCGCGATGATCGCGCCACCGAGAACCAGCTGGCTAACCGGGTCTGGCGGGGTCAGGAAGGCCGCCACAATGAAAATGCCAACAATCGCGAATTTGCGGTTCTGGGTCAGCATATCTGCAGTGACCAGTCCGGCCCGCGCCAACAAGGTCAAAAATACGGGCAGCTGAAACGCAAAGCCAAAGGCCATGATCAGTGTCGTCACGAGAGCGAGGTAATCACCAACCCGGGTCAACAGCTCGATTGAAACACCGGATCCTTCCACCGCGTCCCGCTCCATCCCCACAGCGAACTGCATGACGAACGGCATCAATACGAAATAGACAAGGGCCGCGCCCAAGGCGAATAAAAACGGCATGGCCATAATAAACGGCAATGCCGCATTGCGTTCGCGCTTATATAGGCCCGGCGCCACGAACTGATAGAGTTGATAGGCAACCATGGGAAACGCCAAAGCAATACCACCAAGCGCGGCGAGCTTTACCCGTGTGAAGAAAAACTCAAGCGGTGCAAAATAGAGCGTTGGCTCAACCCCGGTTGCCGCCACGGCATTTTTAAACGGGATGACCAGAAACTCATAAAGCGGCACTGAAAAAGCAAAACAAATCGCAAAACCGACAATGATTGCCGCGACGGAATAGATCAGTCGCGTGCGCAATTCTGTTAGATGATCGAGCAATGGTGCCGCAGAAGCTTGTAGATCATCTTCGTTGTCGGCTTCCGGCGTGTCATCAAGCTTGGTCATGACTTTACCGGTTCATCCTTTGGCGGCGTTTGTTTTAGCGAGTCGTTGATTTCATTCGTTTCTTTACGCAGCTCCTCATTGATCGGCGCAATGGATTCATCGACCGCCTTTTTAAGGTTCGCTGCGGGATTGTTGTTTTTAAGATTTTCAATCTCTTGGCGCAGTTCTTCCATCTCTGTTTCACGTGCCATCTGATCGAAAGCCGCGGTAAACTCCCCGGCCATGGCACGCGCCTTAGCCACAAACCGCCCCGCCGACCGCATGAGTTTGGGAAGGTCTTTTGGACCGACCACGATAAGCGCGATGATCGCGATTAGCGCCAGCTCCAAAAATCCAAATTGGGGAACAAGGCTCATAGGGATTGCCTGTCGTTACTCTAATATCGCGCCAACCAAAAAAACAAATGCCAGCGCATTCGCATCAATCCGCATTCGTACCGGATTTCGCGTCGTCCTTTGCGGGCGTTACATCCACCGCACTGTCACTTGGATCAGAGAGCGCCTTTTCATCGTCTTCCTGCAGACCTTTGCGGAAGGATTTAATTCCTTTCGCAAAATCACCCATCATGGATGAAATGCGTCCGCCACCGCCAAACAAAAGCAGTGCGATCACTAGGATTATGATAATTTGCCAGGGGCCGATTGCACCCATGATATGCCTCTATATTTGCTGTGCTCTATATATATGTAGCCCGGCGAATGAATAGAGGCAAAACCCCCGAAATCCCGGCTTTACTGCTCTGCAACCTCAGGATCTTCGGTCGTTTCTTCCTCTGCCAGGAAATCTTGGGCAAATTCTGCTTCGCTCCCCTCGTCCTCGTCGGCATCCTCGCCATCATCACTGCCAGGCGTCGGGACAGAAAACCCGGGTGGCAAGCGCGCATCAAGAAGGCCAGCGGCTTTCAGATCAGCGAGCCCCGGCAAATCCTGGATCGATACCAAGCCAAATTGCTGCAGAAAATCTTCGGTCGTACCGTAAAGCGTTGGACGACCCGGGACATCGCGGCGCTTTCCGCGCAATTTTACCCATCCGATTTCGAGCAATTGGTCGAGCGAACCTTTCGCAACCTGAACGCCACGCACGTCTTCGATATCCGCTCTGGTACATGGCTGGTGATAAGCAATGATCGCCAATGTCTCTAGCGCGGCGCGCGACAGACGGCGCGGTGTAATTTTTTCTTTATCGAGGACATGGGCAACATCCGCCGCCGTGACGAAGCGCCACTTATTGTCAATTGACTGGAGCGTAACACCGCGCTCGGCATAGTCCGCCGTCAAGCGTTCCGTGATCAACCCTATATCCGCGCCAACCGGCAATCGATCCGCGAGACTTTTCGCATCCAATGGTTCCGCCGCTGCAAATAACAAAGCTTCTGCCATACGGGTATGGGCTACAACATCTGCCTCAGACCATGTTGTATCTGCAGCGTCGTCATCGCTTGTGCTTTCAGCAGTCTCGTTATTCGCCTCGTCGCTCACACTATCAGTCCCGTCATTTTCATCTGCAGTTTCATTCAACTCTTCGGCCAGTGCGGTTTGTGACTGGCGTGCATCCAACCCTTCAAAATTCCGTTTTGTGTCCTCGTCAAACTCTTCATCGTCGGTCACAACAACGTCTAGATCGCTCATGTGTTATTCCCTTCGTCGGTTTGCTGACGAACGCGCACAAAAATTGGTTCAAAGGCCCCAAGTTGGCGCAAATCAATGCGCCCATCTTTTGCAAATTCAAGCGCCGCATTAAACGCCGAAGCAATTATCGAAGACCCAGGCGCATCAACTTCTTTTATGGGCGCAAGGGTCGCCAAGTCTGTCCAATCTGGGATCGCGCCAAGAATACGTTCAAGACGCATACGCGCCATTTCGATAGAGTAAACTTTTGGCGGTTCAATGTGATAATCGCGATCAACGGCCGCGACACGTTGCGTCGTATAGGCTTGCAACAATTGATAAAGATCGGCTTGCCAATCCGGCGTACGTGTCACTCTTACGCCCTCCGGCGCACCACGCGGTAGAAAATCCAACCCAAATTGCGGGCGTGCTTGCAGTGCT
>JAJFGD010000152.1 GCA_021776315.1 Hyphococcus sp.
TCATCTTGTCGATCTTTACGACCAAGCTCGCGGTTTATGCCCTGGCGCGCGCCTTTCCGGGCACCAATGAGCTGATTTATATCGGCGCTGCGATGACGATCTTCCCGATCTTTTTTGCCCTCATTGAAAATGATCTGCGCAAGGTTTTGACTTATTCCATCAACAACCAGGTGGGCTTTATGGTTTGCGCCATTGGGCTTGGTGCGATTAACGGCGCTGCGGGTTACGCCTTTGGCAATATCATTTTTGAAGGCCTTTTGTTCATGGCGCTCGGTGCTGCGATGTATCGAACCGGCACGTCAAAAGCGACGGAGCTTGGTGGGTTATATCGCACGATGCCGATCACCATGGGGCTTTGTATGATTGGCGCGCTCTCAATCTCTGCGTTCCCTGGCACGCTTGGTTTCGTCACCAAAGGCTTGATCATTGATGGTGCCGCTGGTGCGCATTTGTTTTGGATTTGGTTGACCTTGTTGTTTGCGTCCGCCGGTGTGTTGGAGCATGCGGGGATCAAGATCCCGTATTTTACTTTCTTTGCCCATGATAGTGGCAAGCGCCCAAAGGATGCACCGATCGGCATGATGATCGCGATGGGCATCGCCGCAGCACTGTGCCTTGGGTTGGGGGTCTATCCAGACCCGCTCTACGCTTTGATGCCGGACCAAGCGGCGATTGCTGACTATCACCCCTACACGGCCTATCACATCATCGAACAATTGCAGCTATTACTGTGGGCGATCCTCGCCTTTGCAGTGCTAATTTTGATCAAGTGGTACCCGGCAGAGGTACCGTCGGTGAATCTCGACACAGATTGGCTCTATCGTGTGCCGGGACGAGCATTTGTCGGTTGGGTCAGTGGTGCGTCGCGCGCAACATGGAACGCCTTTTGGGGGATTTTCACCGGCCGCATACAAGCATTGATGGAACGCATCTATGCAGTGCATGGACCCGAAGGGCATATGGCGCGGTCATGGCCGATTGGCTTTATGGCTCTGTGGACCGCTATTTTGCTGACATTTGTCTTGATACTGTCTTTCCTCGCCTAGGCGGCAAGACTGTCTCTAGAAAAATTAAGCTTAACGCAGATCGCATTCGCGTGAGGCCTTATCCCCGCCCGTTGCAGCGGCCTTAATCTCGCACCGTCCCAACTATTCTTGGGAGGTAATGTGGTGTGAGAATTCATAATGCCATATAGGACGGCCTTGCGCCCGAGCCCAGAAGCAAAAGTCATTGCGCGTATGGCCCGTGAAGTTGTTTGTGAGGGGTTTGGTATTCCTCATCGCGACTTGATTGGACGCGCACGTTGCGGCGATTTGGTCCGGGGCCGCCAAACGGCGATGTATCTTGCCCATGTTGTGGGGCAATTAACGCTCAGCGAGGTTGGCTTATTATTCGGACGTGACCGTTCCACGGTCAGCCATGGCTGTATCCATATCGAAGATCGCCGGGACAGTCCGCTTTTCGATCTGCAACTGGATTACATGGAAAAACGCTTACGCATCCGTTTGCGTGCGGCTGAAGAGGCGGGCATCTTCTCGCGTCTTGGCATGGTGCAACAAAAATCCATGGATCAACTAGGCATTGGTCGCCATTAATCCTGGCCGTCTGTCGCGCCTGTCGACCAACGCTGAATTTCCGTGCCGACTTCCGGCAATGGACGCACACCAGGCTCCAACACAATATGGTGGAAGCCTTGTAGGTCGAAATCATCACCCATAGCGGTGCGCGCATCCTCACGCACTTTGAGAAGATAATCGGCACCTAGCATATAACTTAAGGATTGGCCTGGCATGGCGATATAACGGTCGACCTCAATTTCGATTTCTGTCTGAGACAGCACCGTATTTTCCAACATGAAATTAATCGCGTCATCGCGCGACCACCCATGTAAATGAAGACCGGGCTCCACAACCAACCGACTGGCTGCCCAAAGGTGTTTAGCCATCATACCTTGTCGGTCAAAAGTAGAGGAATATAGCCCCATCTCATCGGCAAGATATTCGGCATAGATCGCCCATCCTTCGAGAAGGCCAGCATTATATCCGGACCATGTCGTATCGCGGGGGTAGGTAAAGAATAAATGATGGCCCGGTGCGCCTTCGTGAAAGGCGATAACCTCCGCCATCAAGCGCCGTTCACCGGCACGCGATGGGTTGATCACATAGGCAGCCGGCGCATCATCGGTTGGGCGCTGGTAAAAACCAGCCGGGAAGGAAGCTTGCATATGGGCCGGCATCTCGTTGACGGTGATGCCGTCGCTCGCTTTGTGGTTGAAGGCTGACAAAGTGTTGTCTTGTGCCCGTTGCAGGGCCGCTTCGGAAATCGCAATCAAGCTTTCCGCTGTCGTCTCGTCGGTTTTTTGACCGTCGCGAAGGTGTTTCATGATCTGATCAAAGCTAGTGCCTTCATCAGCGCTAGCAACCAGATCGGCACGAGTATCTTCAAGAATACGGTTTCCGATATTTTCAATCTCTTCGCTACTGAGATCGAGGGTGGTCCACCACAACGCCGCCTTTTCAAAACATGCGCCACCACCTTCCCAATCTGACATGCCAGGATTTACCCGCGCGACGGGAAGATATTCGGTGTGCAGAAATGTTTCATAGTTCCGTAAAGCCGGAAGCAATGTGTCAGTCAGTAATTGGTTCCATGCATTGCCGTCATCATGATCAGAGAAATATTTCGGATCATTGTCACTAAGGGCAAGGGCCAAATCACGCACTTGTTGATGGACGCGAATAACAACAGCGCGCGGGGCCATTTCACCGGCCGCAATACCAGCGCGTAATTTTGCGATGCCTTCATCAAGCACAGCTGGCATGGCTTGCCATCGATCAATGGCTGCCGCGAATTCGCTTGCTCGTGCTGCTGTTTCCCATTCCCGTGGCCAAGCCGTTTGCCAGCCACCCACTTGATTAAGGTAGCGCAGATCGGTTTTACAGTCCGCAATTGGTGTCGCGAGAAACCCGCCATCAGCCACCAAAGGTGTTTGCTGCGCCAGCGCTGGTACGGATGTCATCATTGCAACGGTAGAAAGCCAGATTTTCAAGCGCATGATAATCTCCGTAGGATAAGTGGATTTGAATTTTTCTTATGACGACGCAGTTTCTTCTTGTGCAGCCACCGCCCGAATACGTTTAACCATCGAGGCAAGCCCGTTTGAGCGCTGGGGTGTCAAATGATCTTTAAGATCAAACGCTGCAAGTTCCGTGTCTGTATCTGTATCCGTAATTTGTTGCGGAGTTTTGCCAGTATAAAGGGCGATTAAAATCGCGACGAGGCCTTTGACAATATGAGCATCGGAATCGCCGCTCAGTTTGTAGACATCGCCATCGCGCACCATATGTAACCAAACCTGACTGGCACAGCCGCGCACCTTGTGGGTGTCGTCGCGAAATTCTTCCGGATAGGGCGCGAGATTGCGGCCAAGATCGATAATATATTTATATCGATCATCCCATTCATCAAGGAACTCAAAGTCGTCACGGATTTCTGTAAAACTAGCCATGGGCTTTGAGATAATCGTTTCAAGCAAATTCAGCAAGGAAGAAGGTGACTTCCAAACTCGCTTTCCTATTCAAGGATCACGGCCGTGCCAGAAACGGACACCATCATCATAGAGCCTTTTTCGCCGATGACTTCATAGTCAATATCAACGCCGATGACGGCATCTGCACCAAGGTCACGGGCTTCTTGTTCTACTTCGCGGAAGGCAATCTCACGGGCCTCGCGCAATGATTTTTCATAAGACCCGGAACGGCCACCGACGATATCGCGAATGCCTGCAAAGAGATCGCGGAAAACATGGGCCCCGAGGATCGCCTCGCCAGCAACCACGCCCTTATAATCGCGCACATTGCGTCCTTCGATAGTCGGGGTCGTTGTGATGATCATATAGTTTCTCTCCTGATTGCTTGTCACCAATATATGGGGATTGGCGAGGCCAATTTCAAATTACACAAAATAAGCAAAGCGGTCGGATGAGTTGAGCCAATTTTGCGGTGAGCGGTGGCGGCTTTGTTTCATTTTAGGATAGGGTCACGCCACGCATTGAAAAGAGGGTCCCCGATGGTGCGATTAGTCCTAGCTATTTTGATGGTGTGTTTTGCATGGTCTGGCGCTTTCGCCGACACGTTTGATTCATCAGAGCGCACAAAAGTTTACACGATCACATCTGACAAATTGCAAGAATCTCGCGAAGTCATTGTCCGCACACCGCCATTCTATAAAGAGGGCAACACCTATCCAGTGGTTTATGTGCTGGACGGTGAATGGAATTTTGAATTCGTGGCGAGCTATCTTGACTATATGGCGGACAACGAAGCGCTGCCGCAGATGATTGTAACGGGTGTGAAGAACGTCAACCGCAATCGTGACTATGTCCCCCGTGCCGATCAGTTTTTTGCTGACACGGGCGAGGCCGATGTGTTCCTTTCCTTTGTCAAAGACGAGTGGGTAACAAAATTGGAAAGCGATTACCCGTCGAATGGAAAGCGCATCATTGTGGGCCATTCCTTCGGGGGTGTTTTTTCACTTCACGCATTTTTCAAAGAGCCAGAATTGTTCGATGCCAATATGGCTTTCGGGGCAAGCGCATGGATTGGCGATAGGGTATTGTTCGAAGAGGCCAACGCACTATTCGATGGCGGGCAAGATCTCGACAGCTTTGTTTATATGGCTGTCGGTGAGGGGGATGGGGGTCCAACAGTGCCGTCGTCTCGTGACCTGGCGGATATCTTTACTGAGAAAGCCCCTGAGACTTTAGATTGGACTTTCGACATTACGCCACAGACTGATCATTTCAGTAATTTTGCCATGGGTCTCAATGATGCATTTATGGATTTGTTCCCGACTTGGGCCTTTGATGATGAAGTAAAATCGGTGGCTGAAGAAAGTGGTGCCGATGGGGTCAATCAATGGTTTGCTAAAAAGCGTCACAAATTAGGGTATAGATTTCACCCGCCATGGTTCGATATGGGTGTTGTTGCCCTTCAACTCTCCCGTGGCGATCATCAAGAGGCGGCGCTTGCCTTGATGGCTGAACTTCGCGCCTACTATCCCGATAGTGCGTTTATCGCAGATTTCTCCGGCTCCGTTTACGAAAATGTGGGGCAACTCGATGACGCGGCCAGTGAATATGCGCGCGCCATTGCGTTAACGGATGAACAGGACCTACACCCGAACGCCCTGCATAAGGATCGCCTGGAACGCGCTCTTGCGCGGGTGCGTGATGGGGAAGACGGGTAGGGAAGCGCTACGTTTTTTTCTGTTGGCGATAATTCTCAACGGGAAGGCCACCAATACCCCAATTGTCCATATCGACTTCGTCAATCACCACCACGGTGGTTTCGGGTGATTTATTGAGGACGCGTGCCAACAACTCAGTTGTGCCCTTGATTAGCTCGGCTTTTTGCGCGGGGGTCGTGGTACCTTCGCGCGTAATCTTGATATTTACATAGGGCATTGCAAGGCTTCTTCCATCGATTGGGTCAGGGTGATGACAATAAGGGTTGGGTCCAGCGCTATGGCAAAGGTCTGGAGGTCCATAAATTCCTTATAGCGGATCCTCTTAGCAACGAAAAACACTCAAATTTCTGCAGTGAGGCAATTTTTTGTTAACCAGCTTCTAACCGGTTTTCCCTTACACTTCTGGGAAAGTTTAGGTGATCCTTGAAGATAACGACCCGCTATATTCTTATTGCCAGTGCGCTCATGTTCTTCGCGACCATTGTCGGCGGTTGGTTCATGATATCGTTTTTTTCCGAGCACGAAACAAACGCGTTTCTGGATCGATTAGAATCCCGTGTGGTTGCTGATACCACAAAATATGGCGAGATTTTTAACGCAGCACGCCGGAGCCAACAATCGGCCGGGGAGGCCTTTCAAATGCGCCTCGATTCTTGGCGCGCACGCGACGATCTAACGGACAGGTTTAAAGAGATTTTTGAGGCGAAAGACGACGGCACTTTTCGTAGCCGCGACAAAGATTTCGATGGGACACTCACGACAGAAGGTCAATGGACTTACGGACTCGGCGCGTTCATTGCGCCAGGAGTTAAAGAGGATTTGGAGCGCCAAGCGCAGCTTTTAGCCGCTTATGATATTGTTACACGGTTCGGCGAAGGGTCACTCTTTTGGGCAGACAATTTTTATTATTTTACGCCGAAAGATGACTTAATTATTTTCGCACCAAAACGCGAAGATCGGCTTGAATTTTATCGCAAGACCGCACCGGCTGATTTCACCATACGCGACCGCCAACTCGCACGACATGTGCGTCCAGATGCTAACCCTGAACGCTTGATGCAGTGTACCGGGCTTGTCGGTGCCGTCTATGATCAAACGCAAATGCGTATGTCATCGGGGTGTCAAACACCGGTGGATATCGGTACTGAGCATGTTGGAGCGTTTGGGGTTACGTTCTTTTTGAATGGTTGGTTGTCTGAAGTGATTGCCGACCCGATCGAGGGTATGAAACCCTTTATCATTCAAACCGACGGCGAAATGATTGCTCATGATGCTTTGGTTGATCGTACGGGCGGGGAGGCAGTTGCCAAGCAATTTGCCACCGACATGCAAGCGGACGAGCTCGTCAAAGCCATGTCCGCCTCAGGCCAAGCGCAAGGAATTTTGTTCTTCGAGCCTTGGGATTCTTACGTCGCTTATGCCATGTTTACAGGCCCTTCCTGGTATTATGTGGCACGCATACCGAAAAGCACTGTGCGTTCTGTTGCTCTTTCTGAGTCAGCTGTTTTTGCCGGTGCGGGTATTTTTATTGCCCTATGTTTGATTGTTTTGTCGACGGTGCTATTGCGCAAGATTATTGCCCAGCCCCTTGAGAGACTCACTGTTTTGGCCGACCGCGATGTTGTAGATTCAGCATCGGTCGAGTTTAACGAAGCCCAACGTACCGATGAGATTGGATCTCTGTCACGGTCATTTCAGCGACGCGACGAGCGGTTTAAAGAGCTTGTCTCAAATCTCGACAATCAAGTGCAATTACGCACTGCCGAGTTTGAAGAGGCGCGCGATGCCGCCGAGAAAGCTAACAACGCCAAATCATCATTCTTGGCGAATATGAGTCATGAAATCCGCACACCCTTGAACGGGATCGTCGGCATGGCGCAAGTATTAGCAAAATCAAATTTATGTGCCCGGGACCAACAATATGTCGACATCATCAAGACATCGTCCTTTTCTTTGTTGGATGTGATCAATGATGTCCTTGATCTTTCAAAAATAGAATCTGGCTCGTTGGAATTTGAAAATGTCGTGTTTTCAATGGATGAATTGGTGAATGCAACGGCCCTACCGTTTGAACACCGTGCGAAAGAAAAAGGTCTCGCGCTCTACGTCAATATCGATGAAAACGCCCGCGGGAATTATCAATCTGATCCGGCAAAGATCAAACAGGTTTTGACCAATTTGATCGCCAATAGTTTGAAATTCACGCAAGTTGGATCAATTAGTATTTCTGTTAGTGCCGAAGATGTTGATGCGGATCTACGCCGTTTGGTCTTTACGGTTCAAGATACAGGTATCGGGATTAGTGAAGAGGGTCAGCGCAAACTTTTCCAACCATTCGTACAAGCAGACAGCTCAACAACGCGTCAGTATGGCGGTACCGGATTAGGGTTGGCTATTTGCAAGCGGATTGTTGAAGGACTTGGCGGTGAAATCTCAGCGCTAAGTGAAATTGGACGTGGCTCCAGCTTCTCATTCGAAATAGCGCTGCCCGTTGTTGAGGCAAAAGAAGCAAGAACCGCAGCCTTTGACGACACCGTCATACGCGACACATTAAAAGGTTTGTCTATTTTGGTTGCGGAAGACCAGCCCCCTAATCGCTTAGTAATTGAGGCGATGTTAGGCACATCTGTCGGCAAGCTGGTCTTTGCAAAGGATGGCGTTGAAGCCGTTGCCGCTTGGCGCCGCGGCAATATCGACTTGATCTTAATGGACATTCACATGCCCGGAATGGATGGGGTCGAAGCAACCCGTAAGATCCGCGAAATTGAATCGACGCAGAACTTACAGCCGGTACCGATTATTGCCCTGACAGCAAATGCCTTTACGGAACAAGCCGCACAATATCGCACAGTTGGCATGGACGATCACCTTGCCAAGCCGGTTGATATTCGTGCGCTCCAGGAAATGATTTTGAACTGCGTCAACCGCCGGTCAAAAGCGGCTTAAACATGCACCGCTCATCCAAACGAAATCCGGGATCGCTTTAGGTGAAACCCGGGATTGAGCTAGGAGATTTCGACCTACGCCGGAATGAGCGGGTGGTGATTAGCGATATATTGAGCCGCGCATCAAAAAAGGCCGCTCAACTGAGCGACCTTTTTCGACGTCAAAGTTTCATGCGTGGTTTTAACTCCCCGCACTCGCGACCCAGCCCGTACAGGTCGAAATATCGTTTAGCCCATGTTCGCCGAGGCAAAAAGCTTCCTCATAAGGGGTGCGTGTTGCCGCGATACATTGGTCCATGGTGAGTTTCGCCATTTCCAAACAACGTTGAGATTTGTTGTTCTTGGCAAAGACCTTCACAACTTTTGAATTTAAAGAGCCTGTTGAATAGCGCGCCGCCAAATTCAGTACACGGTCGACAATGACTTGCGCGTTGGATTCGGTCACGCGGCCAGGGTCGCTTGATTGTCCCCAATCGGCTGACCATTGGACATCGGCGCTGGCAAGTGACGGGGCAACGACACCGCCATCAA
>JAJFGD010000153.1 GCA_021776315.1 Hyphococcus sp.
CAAGAAGAAATTTTTGGACCTGTTGCAACAACGCTCAAAGTCTCTGGTTTGGAAGAAGCTATTGCCGTCGCCAATGATACGACGTTCGGGCTTTCCGCAGGCATTTGCACAAAATCACTAGGCGCGTCGACTGAGTTTAAACGCAAAAGCCAGGCAGGCATGGTGATGGTCAATTTACCGACAGCTGGGGTCGATTATCACGTTCCGTTTGGCGGCACCAAGGGCTCAAGTGTTGGCTCGCGTGAGCAGGGTCGATATGCAGCTGAATTTTATACAACAGTTAAGACCACATATGTCGGCGCTTAAGCTAAGGCGCTGGCAATTCACTCTTATAAACTAACCGGAGCACCCCATTAAGATCAGTGTCAGGTCACTTATCGTTAAAGGGTCGCAGGTTTAGTGTTCGTGGGAGACGCCTGCGCCGGATGGAATGCGAATATCGTCCACCATGTTTTGAATGATTTCTGGAGTTGGCATGGTCATTTTTGAAACTGCAAATGCAACAGCGAAATTTATCAACATTCCGATAGTGCCGATGCCTTCGGGCGAAATGCCAAAAAGCCAAAATTCGGCAGTATTGGTCGCACCAAACCAGGGTGATTTGAAATAGGCAATATAGGCAATCGTGAAGCCGAGGCCCGCTAACATTCCAGCTATCGCGCCCTCTTTATTCATGGCCTTAAAGAAGATGCCCATCAATATTGCGGGAAATAAGGACGCCGCAGCGAGGCCAAAGGCGAGCGCCACGACTTGTGCGACAAAGCCAGGTGGATTGACGCCTAGATATCCGGCAATAAGGATTGCAAAAACGGCGGCACCGCGCGCTGCAAGTAATTCACCTTTTTCTGAGATCTCTGGTTTGAAGGTTTTCTTCAACAAATCATGGCTTATCGATGCGGAGATCACCAACAACAATCCAGCCGCCGTCGACAATGCCGCCGCGATACCACCTGCCGCGACGAGAGCAATAACCCAACCAGGAAGTTTTGCGATTTCGGGATTGGCGAGCACCATGATGTCGCGATCAATGTGAATTTCATTTAAGCTAGGTGTGAGCGGGTTTGAAACGAGACGTTCGCCGTTGATACCGGTTTCGCCGGTGAATTGTGGTTTACCCACAAAAGGGGCACCAGCCGCATACTGGATTACGCCATCATTATTTTTATCAGTCCAAGCAATCAACCCGATCTGTTCAAAAGTTTTGACAAATTGTGGTGTCCCACCCACATCCTCTTCTGCGGTGTAGGTAGAGCCATTCACTGTCTCGATAAAATTGATCCGGGCGAATGCGCCAACCGCCGGTGCTGTTGTGTAAAGCAGTGCTATGAATACCAAAGCATAACCGGCAGACTTTCGAGCATCCGAAACCTTTGGTACGGTGAAAAATCTGACAATCACATGGGGAAGCCCTGCAGTGCCAACCATCAGTGCGAGGGTGATGGCGAAAACATCAACCGTGGATTTTGATCCAAGTGTGTAGGGATTAAACCCAAGATCGGTTAAAGTTCCATCGAGCTTTTGCAAGACCGTTAACCCTGATCCGTCCGCAACGACAGACCCAAGCCCCAGTTGTGGGATTGGGTTGTTGGTTATGAGCAATGAAATAAAGATTGCAGGTACCATATAAGCGAAAATCAGAACGCAATATTGTGCGACCTGTGTGTATGTAATGCCTTTCATGCCCCCAAGCACCGCATAGAAAAAGACAACCGCCATACCAACGAGAACACCCATGGCAATTGGGATATTTAAAAAATGCGAGAAAACGACACCGACACCACGCATTTGCCCGGCGATGTAGGTAAAAGAAATTAAGATCAAACAGATTACGGCGACGACGCGCGCTGTTTTTGAATAATACCGTTCACCAATGAAATCCGGAACGGTGAATTGTCCAAATTTTCGTAAATACGGGGCGAGTAGTAATGCCAGCAAAACATAACCGCCTGTCCACCCCATTAAATAAACTGATCCATCATATCCCGCGAACGCAATAATCCCCGCCATTGAGATAAATGAAGCAGCGCTCATCCAGTCTGCTGCTGTTGCCATGCCGTTGGCGATAGGGTGAACACCACCACCTGCAACATAGAAGTCTTTTGTGGATCCAGCACGGGACCAGATGGCGATCCCGATATAGAGCGCGAATGAAAGCCCAACGGCGATATAGGTAAGAAGTTGTGTGCTCATGTGTTCAACGCCTATTCGTCGTCATCGACACCAAAGCGTCGTTCAATTATTTTAATTCGCCACGCATAAAAAAAGATCAAACCCACAAAAGCATAAATTGACCCTTGTTGGGCAAACCAGAAACCAAGTGGATAGCCGCCCAACTGAATATTATTGAGCTGATCAACGAAAAAAATTCCGGCACCAAATGAAACAACGAACCAAATCGCTAAAAGGCTGCACAATAAACGGACATTCGCTTGCCAATATTTTCCGGCTTGAGATTTGCCCATCACCTCTTCATCGTGATGTGATGGGGCGGGCATGTTATTTCCAACATGATGATAAATGTCCTCTTTGCCAGTTGTGTTCTTTTGGTCTGCAGTTTTTTGATCTATTGGGTCGTTCATATGGATATTTCTTTTGTAAACTTCGGGCTATTCAGTTGCGAAAAAGAATTCGGGACCAAGGCTATAGCTGTCGGTATTGATAATTCGAGGAGAAGATTTGATCATTTCAAACGTGCCAACGTGACTGTTGAAAACTTAGGCTGTGCTATTCCTGACGTCAATTCTTACCATACCGACGAATTGAAAAGCTAACATTGAAGCTGTTAGCATTCCTTGACCAACGACTAAGGCTAGCCCAAATATCAGAAGGACTATCGGGAACGGGTTTCCTGATCAAAGGTTTGAAGTACAATGACATGAAACATAGTTCGGAATTTTATATCGATGGTACATGGGTCAAATCTCATGGTGCGGTGCGGTGTGATGTCATCAATCCAGCAACAGAGGAGTCTGTTGCCTCGATTTGCCTTGGTAACTCACAAGATGTGGATGAGGCTGTGAAAGCAGCACGGCAAGCTTTCGTTGGTTATTCAAAAACCAGTGTGGATGATCGCCTCGCGTTATTGGATCGAATCATTTCGATTTACGAAAAACGAACCGATGAGATCGCCAAATATATTACGCTTGAAATGGGGGCCCCGACCCCACTATCAAAACACGCGCAAGCCGCGACCGGTCTAAATCACTTCCGAACGACGCGGGATCTGCTGGCATCATTTGATTTTCGGGAGACCCGTGGGGTGACAGAGATTGTAAAAGAGCCAATCGGTGTCTGTGGTTTTATTACGCCCTGGAATTGGCCAATAAACCAAGTTGCGTGCAAAGTTGCACCTGCATTGGCTGCCGGGTGTACGATGATTCTAAAGCCTTCTGAGTTGGCACCGCTTAGCTCAATTATTTTCGCCGAAATTCTCGACGAGGCCGGAGTTCCTAAAGGGGTCTTCAATCTCGTCAATGGTGATGGGCCCGTTGTGGGTCAAGCGATCGCGAGTCATAAAGGTGTGGACATGGTATCGTTCACCGGATCGACCAGAGGCGGCGTTGCCGTTGCAAAAGCCGCAGCTGATTCTGTAAAGCGAGTTACACAAGAATTGGGCGGAAAATCACCAAATATAATTTTAGATGATGCTGATCTTGAGCGCACTGTTCGAAGTGGTGTGATGGCTTGCATGCTGAATAGCGGACAATCTTGCAACGCACCAACCCGCATGTTGGTGCCCGCAGCGCTCCATGACCAAGCGGCCGAAATTGCGCGAAACGTAGCCGAGGGCGTAACCGTCGGTGCGCCAGGTGATGAAGCAACCACCATTGGGCCCGTCGTCAGCGAGCTTCAATGGAAAAAAATACAGGTGCTTATTCAAGAGGGCATTGATGAAGGGGCACAGTTAATTTGTGGCGGCACGGGTCGACCGAATGGATTGAGTAAAGGGTATTTCGTAAAACCGACTGTTTTTGCTGGCGTCACGAATGATATGGCGGTTGCCAGGGAAGAGATTTTTGGCCCTGTCCTATCAATTCTTCCCTATAAAGATGAAGATGAAGCCGTCTGTATTGCGAATGACACCGTTTTTGGTCTTTCCAGCTATGTGAATTCCGGCTCTCTGGAACGCGCGTCAAAAGTCGCCGAGCAACTGCGTACCGGTATGGTTCATGTCAATGGTGCTGGTTTGAATTATGATGCCCCTTTTGGCGGATACAAGATGTCTGGCAATGGGCGTGAATGGGGTCGGGAAGGTTTCGAAGAGTTTTTAGAAGTGAAAGCCATTATGGGCCTTGCTTAAGCAAGGCTATTAGATTGCTTTTCCTATTCGGTATCCATTTTTGGCGATTAATTCTCCTAAGTGGCTAAACCAATTATACTCTGCTGCGTCCAAAAATCGCCCATTCTAGACAATCAATTCGAATATCAATTGAAAATGAAAGTAATTTCGGATAGACGATTAGACATGGTAATTGCTTGAATTCAACAAGCACGAGGTTGACATGGCCGAACGATCCTTCGTCAAAGAAGTAGAGCGATTGCGCATAGGTGACGGCGATGTTTTTCGCGGCGAGGGGATCTTAGCGGTTACAAAGGCCCTGCTTCAATCCGGCGTGTCCTATGTTGGTGGTTATCAAGGGGCACCAATTTCCCACCTCATGGATGTTTTAGCGGATGCGCAAGGTATTCTAGGCGAGTTGAAAGTCCATTTCGAAGCTAGCGCCAGTGAAGCTGCTGCAGCTGCAATGCTTGCCGCATCCGTGAATTATCCATTGCGTGGTGCCGTCACCTGGAAATCAACCGTCGGTACAAATGTCGCGTCCGATGCGCTTGCCAATGTTGCATCAAGCGGTGTCATGGGCGGCGCACTCATCATCGTTGGTGAGGATTATGGCGAGGGTTCCTCAATCATGCAGGAGCGCTCGCATGCTTTTGCTATGAAATCGCAAATGTGGTTGCTTGACCCACGGCCAAACCTGACATCGATCGTTGATACAGTCGAGCATGGGTTTTGCCTTTCCGAAGCATCCAATACGCCAGTTATGTTGGAGCTACGCATTCGCGCATGTCACGTCTATGGGTCGTTTGAAGCTAAAGAAAATAGAATCCCCGCCTTCACGCTAAGTGATGCTATGGAAAATCCGACACGAGACTATAGTCGTGTTGTATTACCACCATCAAACTTTGTGCATGAGAAAGAAAAGGTTGAGGATCGGTGGCCTGCAGCAGTGAAATACATAACCGAAAAACGGCTTAATGAGTTTCTCGGTGGTTATTCTGGTGACGTTGGTCTTGTTGTACAGGGTGGTCTCTATAACACCTTAATTCGGGCGCTAAATCTATTGGGTCTAGCGAATGCTTTTGGCGAAACAGATATTCCGATTTATTGCCTGAATGTGACCTACCCTCTGATCGATAGGGAATTGAGAGGATTCTGCCTGGACAAAAAAGCAGTGCTTGTAATTGAAGAGGGTCAGCCAGAATTTATCGAACAGGCGATCCACGCATCTCTAAGAAAAGCAGACATCCAAACCAAGATACATGGGAAGGATATGTTGCCTCTCGCTGGCGAATATACAGGACTGGTCATTCAGGACGGGGTAGGGAAATTTTTCGCCGCCCATGCGCCCAACCTTTTGCAAGAAGAGTTCGTTATGACTCCTACGGCAATCAGTGAAGATGATTTGCAGGCTGTTGCAGAAATAGTACCTCAACGGCCTGCCGGTTTTTGCACCGGCTGTCCGGAACGTCCTGTGTTTTCAGCAATGAAACTTGTTCAGAAGGATATCGGCAAGTTTCATGTGAGTTGTGACATTGGTTGTCACTTGTTTTCTATTTTGCCTCCTTTTGACATTGGTAATACGACCATGGGTTATGGGCTTGGATGGGCCGGTGCATCGGCGTTCAATGCGGAAACCAAGCAGCGAACATTGAGTGTCATGGGTGACGGTGGGTTTTGGCACAATGGTCTGACCAGTGGCGTCGGCAATGCGGTCTTCAATCGTAATGATAATGTTCTGGTCATTGTCGACAATGGATACGCCGCGGCAACAGGCGGACAGGATATTTTGTCGTCGCGGGCCCACAACAAAACAAAAAGCACTAATCACAAGATTGCAAAAGCTGTCCGCGGCATGGGCGTTGAATGGATCAAAGAGGTCAATACTTATAATATTGGCGAAATGAAATCAGTGTTGACTGACGCAATGACGACGAAGACCAAAGGCCCAAAAGTTATTGTTGCACAATCAGAATGCATGCTGAACCGTCAACGTCGGGAAAAGCCGATCCGTGCAAAAGCAATCAATGATGGGAAGCGCGTTGTCCGTATCCGTTACGGGGTCGATCCAGACACCTGCACCGGTGACCACAGTTGTATCCGCATTTCTGGTTGTCCATCGCTTACCTTGAGAGATAACCCGGACCCATTGCGAGATGATCCTGTGGCTTGGGTGAATAATGATTGTGTTGGTTGTGGTGTTTGTGGTGAAAACGCCCATGCAGCAATTTTGTGCCCGTCATTTTTCCGTGCTGAACTAATTTATAACCCGTCCAATTGGGACAAGCTAAGGGAACGGATACGCTGCGCTTTGATTGTGTGGTTGCAAAGACAAGCGGACAAAAAACGTTCTATACCAGTTGAATCGGCAATATCATGAGTGAAATTCAGCCGATAAAAATTGCGATTACTGCACTCGGAGGTCAAGGGGGCGGTGTCTTGAGTAATTGGATTGTGGCGCTAGGGGAGGCCAATGGTTTCATTGCACAATCAACTTCCGTGCCCGGTGTTGCGCAGCGAACCGGGGCGACAATCTATTATGTAGAATTATTCCCCAAGGGTTTGGCGGATGCAAAAGGTAAATCGCCGATACTCGCATTAATGCCGGTACCTGGTGATGTAGATGTTGTTATTGCCTCAGAATTTATGGAGGCAGGGCGTGCCCTATTACGTGGTTTGGTGACATCAAAGACGATCTTGATCGTGTCGTCGCATCGTGACTACGCGATCGTCGAAAAGATCGATATGGGTGACGGGCGCCAAGAAACAGATGCGGTCCGCCGCGTCGCGGAAAAAAGTGCCAGAAACCTTGTTGAAGCCGACATGGCAAAAGCGGCAACCTTGGCCGGATCACCAATTAGTGCCGTCCTGTTTGGCGCGCTTTGCGGTGCAGGTGCATTGCCTTTCGCGAGCGAAACATTTGAACAAACGATAAAAGATACTGGCCGTGCAGTGGAAAGCAATTTGCGCGGTTTTGCAGCCGGTGTAGAAATTGGAAAAAATAACAAGACCGACAAGAAACTGGCCGTTGGCGGTTCGAAAGCGACCTCCAAACCAATTTCAGTCGTTGGTGGATTGTTCAGGCGCATATCACAGGACTTCCCAGAAGTCGCCCACACAATTTTGAATGAAGGTGTGAAAAGGACAGCAGATTTTCAAGATGGGAAATACGGGGCTCTCTATCTTGATCGGGTGCTTGAGGTTTATTTGCTTGATCAGCAAAAGAATGGTGCTGCCCAGGGATGGCGATTGACGCTAGCTGCTGCAAAACATATCGCTTTATGGATGGCCTATGATGATGCTATTCGCGTTGCGGATTTGAAAACCAGACGAACGCGGTTTGCACGGTTTAGACAGGACGTTCACGCTGAACCGGATCAGATTGTTATCGTGTCGGAATACCTTCATCCCAGGCTTGAGGAAATATGCGATTTGTTGCCGTCATTGTTGGCGCGGCCAATTCTTGCGAGCAAAAGCTTGAGCCGGATTCTGGGTGGTATAGTTGGGAAAGGTCGGCGTATTCCAACCACAAAGTTACGTGGGTTTTTGCCGCTTTATTTGATGGCATCTTTTAAGTTCTCTCGACGAAGGAGTTATCGTTTCCGTCTTGAACAATCGCGTATCGAAGATTGGTTAGGCCAGGTCATAAGGATCGCTGAAACAGACTACCATCTTGCTTGTGAAGTCACGGAACTGCAACGATTGATAAAAGGGTATGGTGAAACCCATGAACGCGGCCTTGGTAATTTTCAACTGATTATGGCTGTTATTGATCACGTGCAGAGCCGATCTGATGCGGCAACTTTGGTCGCCAAACTTCGAGATGAGGCGCTCAAGGATGAAGACGGTGTGGCACTGAAATCGGCGATCCAGAAAATTGATAAAACCGCTTCGGCGGCGTAACGGGGTTGAGATGGCAGTCCGGCAAAAATCAAAAAAGAAAATTGGTCCCGCTGATCGCGCCTTCGTGCTTGACGATTATTTACTGTATAACGTTGTCCGTGCATCAGCCGTTTATCACGATGAGATGGCTGAAGCGTTGCGTTCTTATGGATTGACCACCGTGCAATGGCGAATTTTGATGCTATTGCACGATCGTAGCCCTAGTTCTGTTGGAGAATTAGCGCGGCGGTCAGTGACTAAGATGCCAACATTGACCCGAATGTTGATTCGAATGGAAGAAGAAGGGTTGGTCAAACGTAAGGTTCTTGCGGGCGATCGCCGCATTGTTGAAGTGATGATGACAAAAAGAGCGGAGAACACGTTGCGGACGGTGCAAGATATTGGACAGCGCGTGTTTGAACGCGCTGTTGAAGGGTTTGAGGCAAAGGATATCTTTGTTTTGACCGATGCATTAAAACGGATCAGGCAAAATCTTCAACGCTCGGCCTATGACGTGCTGGATGGATAACAAGCGGTGCAAATACTGCAACGATAGGGAGAAATGACGATGACAGTTCTTGAGGAATTTAGCGGGGCTCTCATGTCCGGTGCCATTAAAACTATTGATCTGACGCACACGCTCGCTCCAGATTTTCCCGTGCTCGTGTTGCCGCCTGAATTTGGCCAATGTCAGCCATTCAAAATTGAAGAAGTGTCGCGCTATGATGAGCGAGGACCTGCTTGGTATTGGCGCAACTTCAGCTGTAATGAACATACGGGAACGCATTTTGATGCGCCCGTGCATTGGGTTTCTGGCAAAGACATTCCGAACGGTTCGGTGGATACGATTAGCCCTGATGGGTTTGTTCGACCCGCATGTGTTCTTGATTATTCAAAAGAGGTTTCCAAAGATGAAGATTTTGTTTTGACCGCAGCCCATGTCAAAATATGGGAAGAAGAATATGGTGCCATCCCGGCTGGTAGTTGGGTATTGTTCAGAACAGATTGGTCGAAACGAACTGGCGATCAGTACCTCAACGTTAGAGAAGATGGTGCGCATCACCCTGGTCCCGATGCAGATGCGATCAGGTATATTATCGAACGTGATGCTGTTGGGCTTGGGGTTGAGACCATTGGGACAGATGCGGGACAAGCGCACGGTTTTGAACCACAATACCCCGCCCACACATTGCTGCATGGAGCTGGAAAATATGGGCTTCAGTGTTTGCGTAATCTTGATCAGCTACCGCCAAAGGGCGCAGTAATTGTCAGCCCACCGTTAAAAATCAAAGAAGGTTCCGGTAGCCCACTACGGGTTTTGGCACTGGTGAGTTCGTAGAGTTTACTCATCCGCTTTTTGGTAGTGACGGCGATTTGGTCTTGCTTTGATTGCTAGGTCCAATGCCTTTTCGTTGTTTTTTTCTGCTTCACGATAAAGTTGATACTCACCCGACTGTAACTGCGTCGGCCAATTCATTGGTTGGCCGTCGACTATACGCACGCCGTAATGTCCAGCAGCGTGTCTTGTAAAAAACGGGTCATTTAAATGCGGTCGACCAATGGCACAAAGGTCAGCCCGGTCGTCTCCGATGATCGTGTTTATTTGTTCAGGAAGAGTAATGTCACCAACTGCGATGGTTGGAATATCTACATGCTGTTTGATGTATTCTGCAAAGGGCGTCTGCCACATGCGGCCATAAACCGGTTTTTGCCATGGCACCGTCTGACCTGACGATGCGTGAATAATATCGACGCCCGCGTCTTTAAAGGCTTGACCAATTTCTTTGAGGTCGTTGAGATTCAAACCGCCTTCGGCCCAATCGCTTGATGATAATCGCACCGACATTGGTTTCTCACTTGGCCAGACTGCCCGCATGGCCTTGAAAACCTCCACTGGGTAGCGCACGCGGGCAGCAACGTCACCGCCGTATTCGTCGGTGCGTTGATTGGTCAGTGGCGACAGAAAGCTCGCGAGCAAATAACCATGGGCACAATGCAGTTCCAACATGTCGAAGCCGGCGCGGACACCGCGCTTAGTAGCGGCAACGAAATCGTCGCGGATTTCATACATTTTTTCTCGTGTAAGTTCAGTCGGGATTTGCGATAAATCTTTAAAATAGGGGAGTGGTGACGCAGAATAAATTGGCCACGCCCCTTCCGCTAATGGTGTATCCATACCTCGTTCAGGTGTATTTGTCGCGCCTTTACGGCCGGCATGGCCCAGCTGCAATGCAATCTTCGACATTGTGGTTTCGTGAACAAAATCGACAATGCGCTTCCATTGAACTTCCTGTGTATCATTCCAAAGGCCGGTACAACCTGGTGTAATGCGCGCATCTTCAGTTGGGCACGTCATCTCTACAAAGACGAGACCCGCGCCCCCAAGCGCGCGCGATGTGTAATGAATAAAGTGCCAATCGGTGAGATCACCGTTCTCCGCGCAATATTGTGCCATGGGTGCAACGACAACGCGGTTCTGAACAGTCATCTCCCGCAAGGAATATGGGGTAAACATCGGCGTCGGTTGGTCTTCAGAGACGCAACGGCCCGTGGTTTTTTCGTATCGTTGATAAAATTCTTTTTCCGCAGATTTCTGAAAGGCCTCATCACGGAGCTTTAAATTATCCCATGTCACGGACTTGCCCCGAGACATTACCGAAAATGCGAATGCAAAACGTTCTTTAACCCAATGGAACGGCATGTTTTCGAACCAACGCAGAGATACTTGAGCGGTGTGTTGCGTAATTTCAACTGGTGTTCGGCGTTCCAAGTCATAATCTATCAGGATTTTGTCGATCACTTTGCCATGTTTGACGACGGCATCAGAGAGTGAGATGGCACATTCCATCGCTAGTTTCGTTCCCGATCCAATTGACCAATGAGCTGTTGCCTTGCAGTCGCCAAGAAGGACCATTTTTCCGGTCCCCCATTTCTCACAAGTCACGGTCGGAAAATTCCGCCAAATCGATCGGTTTTGGATGAACGGATGACCTTGTAATTCTTCCTTAAAGACTTGCTCTAGGTAAGCAGCACTTTCTTGTTCTGACATAGAGTCAAATCCTGAAGCCGACCAACATTCCGGAGTGGTTTCAACAACCCAAGTAGAGCCACCTTTTTCATATTGATAGGTATGAGCACAAAAATGTCCGTGCTCGGTTTCACGAAAGAAGAACGTAAATGCATCTAGAGGGCGAGTGGAGCCCAGCCAGGTAAATTTATTACGGGTCAAAACTGTTTTTGTACCGAGTTTAGTTTCATAGGCATCTCTGATCGGGCTATTCACACCTTGCGCGACGACGATCAAATCTGAATCCGAAAATCGGTTCGTTATATCCTCTACCGCTATGGTTTCTGAATAATGGATATTGACGCCAACGGCATCACATCGTTTTTGCAAAAGCTCCAACAATGTCTTTCGGGAACAGCCGGCAAATCCATTGCCACCAACGACTGTACGAAAGCCTTTGTGTTCTATGACAATATCGGTCCAATAGGCAAAACTGTTTTGAATCATATCATAGGAATCAGGGTCGGCGCTCAAAAATTCATCAAGTGTTTCATCAGAAAAAACAACGCCAAAGCCAAACGTGTCGTCGGGACGGTTTTGCTCATAAACATCGATGATACAGTCCGGCATCCGCTTTTTGGTAAGAAGGGCAAAATATAACCCGCCCGGACCACCGCCGATAACTGTAATTTTGAGAGGGGGGTTCGCCATGTTGTGGCTCCGCTTTGGATTAGGATTTGTCAGCGACAACGGCTGTTGTTTCGATCTCTACTTTCGCTGCATCTTCAACCAAAGCACTTACCTCAACCACGGCCATACAGGGGAAGACTTTGCCAAATTCCTCGCGCCACGCTTTGCCGATTTCGTTTAGGCTGTCGAGATATTCGCGCTTGTCTGTAACA
>JAJFGD010000154.1 GCA_021776315.1 Hyphococcus sp.
AGACCGGCTGCTAATTTTCGCGCGACTTTGGCTTCCGCCGCCGTCAGGTCAAATAATGAGCGCAATAAATCTACCGATGGCATCGCTTTTGTATCGATCGGATTGAAGACCAGTAAGGCATAGCCTTTGGCAAATATATCATTGGCCGACCGTGTCACTGGTACAATATGAGCCACATGCGCGGGGCAATCATTATCGTCCCGAATGGCGAATGATTGTATGCCAGCATGCCCATCCAACGAAACCAGCGCATTGTGCAATAATGCGTCGGCATTTTTATCTTTCAGCAAGAGACGGTTGTCGGCACCCCAAGCGATATAGTCCGACATCGCGGCAATTTCATCGCTGCTTTCGACAGCCGCGCCATCTAGATTGAGCAGAACTGTTGGCACACAAAGCTTGCCAAACGCGTCTTTCGCCGTCGTTGCGCTTTGCAACCCCATGCGCGCTGCCACCATCGCCGCGCGCGCAATATGTGGCCGCAACATATTCAATGTCTCTACATGGGTCGATTCAATCGGTCCGCGCTGATGAGAGCGCTCTACGCTAAACACAATGTGGTCGCCAGTTGGCATAATCAGTCCGGTACCAGCAGAACATCCTAAATCACGGGGATAGAAAAAATCGTGATAGATCTCGTTATTCTCGAGTTCTTCATCCGTCCAATAATCCTGCTCCGTCAGAAAAGCCGAATGTGCTTGTTCAAGCATACAAACGCGCCGACCACAGCGCCGGAACCATCCACCGCTTAAATAATCAGCAAAAGCATCATGAACACTTTCACTTGCTGTCCAATTTAATGATTTATCGCGCGTTGAAAGGAGGAGACCGCCTTTCGATTCCGTCATTTCGGCGAGGTCGAGCAAAACGCTAGGCCAAAGATCCGGAATAACAGATGCTTCATAGACCCGGTCAATAAATTCAGAATTCATGTTGCTCCCCACTCTGTCGAGTCGACATCTGACAATCTAACCGAATTTTACTTCATCACTAGACAGTCACTCCCAGGAATTATTCAAAATGTGACGAAAGGGCGCATGGATTTAAATACCCCTGCTCCCTTTCGTATGAATGCAATCATTTGGTGCCTAAACGGCAATTCAATTAATGTTTATTCCGTGACGTCAGCGACGGATTCCACAACGATACCACTAGCCGGTTCGGCAGCAGCAAGTTTGGAATCACAAGTTCGCCCTTGATAAAGGCCGGCCATATAAAGCCATCGTTTTTCAGCAATCGCCCGCTGTTCTGCTTCTTTCCGCTTTTTCTTTTTTGACGACTTTCCCAAAAGCCCGCCAACTTTACCAATGGCACCGACGGCTGCGCCGCCTGCTCCAGCTGAGATCGCTGCGCGTTGTGCAAACCCGGTCCCGATCCCGGCCACCTGTTCGCCATCCATAAAGGATTGCGACGGATCGCCGCCAAGGCGTGTTTCCATTGCGGAAATTTCTTCGACGATTTGAAGACAGGTCATTGCCGCATCCCCAAAGATGATCGGCTGTGTCAAAGGCTGTAATTCGTTGTCGTCGGCGGCCTGTGCGACGCCGCCGCTGATTAACGCTACACTTGCAAAAGCGGCTGTTACTTTTCGCATTTTTTGTCCCCTTACTCTATTTTGGTTCCATTCAAATGCTTCCAACGCAATAGACCAAAACTGGTCTTGTCTCCCCAGGCAGCGCTGAAAGACAAGTAGATTTTAACGGGGTTGTTTTAACCGGCATCATCAAAATTGATGATAAATTCTCAGCGACTACTCATAGCGCAAAGCATCGATGGGACTGAGCTGCGCGGCCCGACGGGCCGGGAAAAACCCAAAAAATATGCCGATGCCTGCTGAAGCGCCGATCGCGATAAACACGAGACTTGCGTCTATGACGACGTCCCAATCTGCTAGGCCTGCGACCAACCCAGATGCACTAAGACCAATGCCAAGACCGACCATGCCACCAATGAGGCACAACAAAACGGCTTCTACCAAAAACTGCGAAAGGATATCGCGCTTACGCGCACCGATTGCGAGGCGCAGACCAATTTCCCGCGTTCGCTCAGTCACGGAAACGAGCATGATGTTCATGATCCCGATACCACCGACCAGAAGTGAAATCGCCGCCGTCGCCGCCAGCAGAACACCAAAAGTTTGTGCTGTTTCATTCCTAGCGCGGATAAACTCCGCAACATTATAGACCCTGAAATTATCCGATTGCCCGGGCCGAATGCGGCGCTGGACACGCATGACATTTAAAACATCTGCTTCAGCACGCACTAAGTCTGCGCCTTCGGCAAAGAGAATGCGAATGGCATCAAGTTGATCGGGCACCGTGGCATCACGCCCTGCAAGCCGCGCCCGCACCGCTGTTACCGGTGCCAAAATGAGGTCGTCTTCATCACGACCAAATTGGTTTTTCCCTTTCGCGTCAAGCACGCCAATGACTTCAAATGGCACATTTGAAATTCTAATCTGTGCCCCAAGTGGATTGGTGCCGCCGAAAACTTCCCCGACTATGGTTTGGCCAATGACCGCAAACCGGCGCCCGGATGATGCTTCTTGCTCGGAAAAAAAGCGCCCATCGGCAACTTGCCAGTTGCGCACAGACGGATATTGAGCATGCACGCCAGTGACAGTTGTTGGCCAATCGACACCGCTCGCGACAGCCGTAGTTGACACCCGCACCTCACCGATCGCGCCAATGATTTGCGGCACCTGTTCTTGAATAGCCGTCAAGTCCCGTTCTGAGAGTTGCGGTGCGGAATTGGCACCGCTAGAGCGACCCCCGCGACGTGAGGCGCCTGGCGCGACGGAAAGCATGGTCGACCCAAGGCTTGCGATTTGCGCCTCAACTTTTTGTTGCGCACCCGCATTGATTGAGCTCATGACAATGACCGAAGCCACGCCGATGATAATACCGAGGATCGTCAAAAAACTGCGCAACATATTTTGGCGTAGCGCTTTTAAGGCCGCGACGACACTATCCAGAAACGACATGGGGCATTCCTTTCAGCTGTTCGTCGACAACAATTTTGCCGTCACGCAATCGGAGAATGCGGTCTGTCCAGTCGGCAATCTCTTGTTCATGAGTAACGATGATGACGGTCACACCGCTTTTGTTGAGATCGGTAAACAGCTCCATAATCTCATTTGAGGTTTCTGTATCAAGCGCCCCGGTTGGCTCATCCGCCAATAAGATACTTGGTTGATTGACGAGCGCGCGTGCAATCGCAACCCGTTGTTGTTGGCCACCAGAAAGTTGCGATGGGTGGTGACCCAATCGATCTCCTAGCCCAACCATCTCCAACACGCTCTTTGCTGATTGATCCAAATCCGGTGGACGCTCACTGGCATAAAGCATGGGGAGTTTGACGTTCTCAAGCGCACTTGTTCGCTTTAAAAGATTGAATTGTTGGAAAACGAATCCGATTGTACGATTGCGCAACCCAGCCAATTGATCTGACGACATCGCGCCAACGGGTTCACCATTGATTTCAAGGACTCCACTAGTTGGACGGTCGAGCGCCCCAAGCAAGTTCATCAAAGTAGACTTACCCGATCCTGACGGCCCCATGATCGACAAAAATTCACCGGATCGAATATTGAACGAAACCCCGTCAAGGGCGTGAATTTCTTCAGCGCCCATTTGGTAGGTTTTTCGAACTCGATCACCGCGCACTAAATTGCCGCTGTCAGCGACACTATTCATGACCGCGCCATATTCTCGCGGGTGATCACAACATCGCCGACGTCAAGATCGCCGCCAGCGACTTCCGTGTGAGTCCCATCAGCAATACCAAGGCGCACCCGGCGCGGTTCAACGTCCCCATCGGCGCTCAAAACCCAAATTGTTTTGGGCCGCGGACGGTCCTTTTGGGCGGCTTGATAATTATCCCACTGTGCAGGGGTCAGAATTTTCTTCAACATCGCGTTCATACGCTTTTGCCGGTCGCCTGGATTGGCGCCAGCGCCCGGGCCACCCGCAAATAATTCTTGCATGCGTGACTGTAATTCTTGTTGTTGATCATCCGTCAGGTCGAGTTGTTCAGAGAGTGCTGCCAGACGACGACCGCCTCTGTTGCCGGACCGCGGACCGCGCATGTCAGTCGATCGTTCAGCGGCGTCAGCCGGTTCAAATCGTGCCGCCGCATTGGAAATGCGCAATGTATCCTCTCGCAAACCCGTCACAATCTCGACCGTCGCCGTCATACCAGGATAGAGAATACGACCCGGATTATCTGCATGAATAATGACGGTGTAGGTCACAACATTTTGCAATTCCGTTGGTGCCAAACGGACCGTTTCGACGACACCGGTCAAGTCACGACCGGGATAAGCATCAACGGAGAATGTCACCGTATCACCTTTTGAAACAGCACCGATATCCGCTTCATTGACGTCAGCTTCGATTTGAATGCGTGAAAGATCTTGCGCAATCTCGAACAGAACTGGTGCTGACAAACTCGCCGCAACAGTCTGGCCGACATCAACACTGCGCAATATCACAACGCCATCGATTGGCGAGCGAATTTCCGTTCGCCCGAGATCAACTTCGGCTTGCTCCAATGTTGCCGTTCGCTGCAATACGGCGGCTTCCGCATTGCTCACTTGGGCATGCGCTGCGTCAAGGTCGGCGACGGCTGCGCTATATTGTGCGCGCAAAGCGTCCATCTCAATTTCTGCGAGGCCAGCCTCTTCTCCAAGCCCTTCATATCGATCTAGGTCGGCCTTGCGCTGCGCCACAAATGCCTCGGCACGTCTCAATTCAGCATGCCGCGCAATCAAAGACGCAGACGCCACTGCCTTTTCCGCGCGCGCGCCCTCGACCCGCGTTTGAAAAGTCTGTGGGTCAATCCGAGCAATAAGGTCGCCTTCGGAAACTTCTGAATTGAAATCAGCAAATAGTTCCGCCACCTGTCCAGACAATTGTGAGCCAACTTGTACTGTAACTAGCGGCCGAACAGCACCGCTTGTCGACACGGTCTGGCTGATGGCGCCACGATCGACTACAACGGTTTCAAACCTATTGGATGGTGCAGCACCGTCGGCACCATTCCGGGTAAACAAAAGCACCCCAACAATGACAACAATGACGGGTATCAATATCCAACTCCAGTTTTTTCCTAGCGTCGGCATCTTACAAAAACTCCAGTCCATTCAATTTTTTTTAAAGCTGCATCCTACTGCAACTTGTCAGACAAAATATCAGTCTAACCCATAGCAACCAATTGGTGCAGAAAAATGGCATACTGCCCTTTTTTTGAGCATATAACAGGCCACTGATATTCTACTATCAACCGTTTTCTACGCCAGAAAAGCGGGTAAGGCGAAAGAGGACTACCCCAATAGGTTGACCAGAATTCCGGCCCTACAAATCTTCTGGCGTATCCTTTTCGGGGTCACCCTTCCGATCAAAACGCTCGCCGCGTGGGCCACCATGGCGGCCATGGGGTCCTTTGCGTCGCTTTTTCCGAACCGCCTCGCGCAATGTGGCACGCTCTTCCGGCGTTAATGTTTCGAACGCGTCAAGAAATGCTTTTCCAAAAGCCGCTTGTTGCCGATTGCGCAGCTGTTCTATCTCTTCAAACTTTGCAGCTGCAGCTGCACGATCAAATTCTTCCGCACCAAGAATCATGGTCAACTCACGTCGCAAGCGTCGCATTTCTTCAAAGCCGTCTCGCATAATCGGTAATTGTGTGCGAAAGGCGCTTCGAAATTCACGGCGGCGCTCACCAGGCAATGCATCAGCATAATGCATTAACCGAAAAGATTGTTCGCCCCCCCTGCCGGGCGGTGGCATTGGTGGGCCTCCATGCTCATCATTTAGAACGCGGCCGGACAGAAATCCGACAGCGAATATATTCAGCCCCAGCGAGGCAATTAATGCGATCATTACTCCGCGGCCCATTGGGAGACCTCCTCTTCGCTGATCATTACATCGCCATATTCGAAATAGGCATAAGCTTCCGATTCTGGTGTGGATGCGAATTGTGTTGTCGCCGTCAAAAATCCAGTCGCAACACCCAACGCACCCAACCCTGCCAAAGCACCCGCAGGAAACGGACGAAGTAATGTCGCTAGCAAACCGAATTTCGGCGGCGAGATTATCGCGCCAGGCAATGAAATCTCTGCGATAATTCGATTTTGAAGGTCATGGCGAGGCGGCCGGGTTGTAGAGGCGCCTAACAAAGCATCCAAAGCACTTGCTTCGTTGCGTTCACGGGCGAAAGCGTCGGACAATGCCATCTCGCCAAATGCCTCTCGCATATCGACAGGCCAGACGCTGACATCGCCGCCATAAGCCGCAAAGCAGCGCCGAACTGCTTCGGTTTTTTTATCCGCTGATGTTTGCTGTTGGCTCATCGCTCATCTTTCCAGTTAGTTCTTCTCGTAACGGGGTCAACCGATCCCGGAGTGTCCGACGGCCACGAGCCAATAGTGACTCTAAGGCATCAACACTGATCTCCATGACCTGGGCGGCCTCTATATTTGTTAGCTCTTGAAAGTGACACAAGGTCAATGCCAGTCGCTGTCGTGGCGGCAATGCAGACAAGGCTTCGTCAATAATCAACCGCTTTTCGCCTGCGAGATATGTATCATCGGGGCGCGGCGCATGATCAATCTGTTCCGGTGCGGCCTCTTCTGGGGCATCGCGTTTAGTCTTTCGCAATTGATCAAGACACAAATTCATCGCAACTCGATACAGCCACGTACTAAACTTTGCGCCTGCGGGTTTCCATTTGTTGGCACTGCGCCATAATCTTAGGAATGTTTCCTGTGTTGCATCTTCAGCTGCATGTTGGCTTCCCAGCATTTTAAAACAGACAGCATAGATTTTATCAGTATGTCGCTCCACTAGCATTTGCGCCGCCCGCTTATCACCACGACCGGCACGTTGGACCAGAACTTCATCGCTATCTTGTTCGTTGACCAAAGAGCTGCGCCAGCCTTTTTATACGTATCTGAGTTGTGATGTAGCGGCTCACAATGGAACCGCTACATCAATCAATACTCTCTACTCGCCTTGATGGCGACGACCATGACGACCGCGCTTGTGGCGCTCATCTTCTGAGATCACGCCGTCACCATTTTTATCCATCCGGTCGAAGCGTTCCTGGGCGGCATTTATGAACTCGGTGCGATCGATGACACCGTCACCATTTGCATCCGGATTGTGCTTTGCACGCCACTCTTCACGTTTGGCTTTGCGAAAAGCTTTCAACTCATCTTTCGTGAGCGCGCCGTCACCATTGCTATCAGCTTTGGCGATTAGCTCCGATTGGCGTTCGGATAATTCTTCCGCGGTGACCATACCGTCGCCATTACTGTCCATACGGTCAAAATGCTTGCCGCCTTTGCCAGGGGCCGCATAAGCAACCACCGCAATCATACTCAGCGCCAAACCGACAACTGATGCCATAATAAAATTCTTCATGTGATCTCCTGTTGTTGCCCCGTCACTCCCTTAAACGGATCAACCTCGGGATTCCGTCGCTGCATTTTGCGCGGACATGAAAGACAAAGCGAGCGCATTTTCCACTGTTTGCGCCAGTTTTGCGCGCACCGGCAGGCCAGCCGTCGTCAAAACGGAAATATCACTTTGTTTTCCGCTGCTTGGGGGAAGAATATCAGCGAAGGCAACGACCCGTTTAGTGGCGGGAGACCAGGCACAACTGGTAATGCGCCCAGCTGGTTTGTCGCCAATCCGCACCTCTGCACCCGTCAACGCCCGGTCGTCATCAATATAAAGAGACATCAATCGGCGGGACGATCTATCGGCCTGCTGGCGCAACCCACGGCGGCCATTAAACCATCCACGGTCGAGTGGGGCCAAATGCGGAAGCCCAATTTCAATAGGCAACCGCGCCTCGCCGGAACGCGACCGTGCGGCGGAAACGAAATCAACCCCGGACCGCGGCACACCACTTTCGAGGCGCAGCACTTCCATCGCATCAAGACCGATTGGCCCAACCTGACCACGTCTGATCAATCGTTCCCAAATGGTCAGTGCTTCATCTTTAGGGAAAATAATTTCAATGCCCGGGATAGCGCCAAACTGAATCGGACGAGCAGCGGCTTCAACGCCGCGCACAACTGCCGATGATGCAATTGTTTCTTCATGAGATTTTAGGCCAGCAGCGTTCAACACTTCCGATGCATCGGGGCCGAAAACACCGAGTGCGGCGACATCACCAGTAATATCCTCGACATCAACGTCAAAACCACGGGACGCAAGTTGCAATCGGCGCGCATGGGGTGTCGGTGTCGTCAGCAAAAATAGATCATCCGACAAACGGGAGACTTCTGCCAGGTCAACAACATTGCCAGCGTTATCAAGAATCAATCCACGGGCACTTTCGCCGGTCCCGAGATTGGCCGCTGGCGCTGTCGTCAAGCGCGCCAATAATTCTGCTGCCGCATCGCCACGCAAGGCGTATCGAACGAGAGGCCCTAGATCAGCGATAACCGCATTGGTTTTTGCGGCCTGATATTCTTTTTCCAAAGACGTATAAGCACGTGCCACGGACCAACCATTGACCGACGTCCAAATATTGGCCTCACTCGATGAAGCCGCCGCCGTAAATAGCGGACTAGGCTTCGGGGAATCCGAGTGAAAATCTTCTGCTGGGAATATCACGCCGCTTGTGCCCCACGTTTGGCTTCATGGATGGCCAATTTCGCCGCCAATCGCCCTGCGGCACAACTGATACCAGCGCCAATTTGTGCTTCTGGACCGCAAAAATAGAGACCTTCAATTTGACCGGCGCGCGCGGCGCAATCAGAAAGCGCCCATTGCTGCAAAACACCAGAGCGCGCAGCAAACGCTGCTGGATGCGCGCCGGTATTTTCGGCCAGATCTATCGGCAATCGAAGATCAGAGATTTCGATGCGCTCTTCAATATTAGGCGCAAACTTTTCAACACATTCTAAAATCGCTGCGGTAATCGCTTCACGACGTGTTGCATCGGCGGTCAAATCAAATGGTAGTGGATGCGCCATCAATGACAAAAGCTGTCGGTCATCATTGCCTTCATCATTTTCCATCGCATTGGGAAAAATTGCTTCGATCATGAGGTCGGTTGGAATATCGCCTGCACGAGCAGTCGCAAAAGCACGCCTTAGGTTTTCGGAATTCGGCGCATAAACGATGCGGCGGCGCATATGTTCTTTGGTTTTGTCATCGCGAGCGAAACCCTTCAACACAAGATGTAATTGTGCCGTCGAGATATTCAGCGGTTGCGCAGAAATTGCCCGTTGGAATTCAATATCAATATCATCGGGACCAATCATGTCGAGAAACACCCGACGCGCATCCATCGCCGCGACCACAATGGGTGCACGAATTTGCCCACCATTTGCCAGCTGAACACCGGCAACCTCATCACGCTCTGTCAAAATCTTACTCACTGGAGAAGCCGCGCGAATTTCAACCTTGGCGGCTTGCACTGCGCGTCGAAGAGCATCGATAACAGAAACTGTACCATTTTTTGGATAGGCCGTCGCTGCCTGCAAGCCAGATACCTCACCCGCCCATCGACGAATGAGATTCATAAAACTAAATGGTTCATGGGGTGCCGCCCCGGATCGAAATGCAACTTCGCTCAACATGGCGGTTTTTAGCGTCCCATCTGGCAAATAGTCATCGAGAATGACATCACCAGCACTTAGCAAATATTGATTCAAGCGGCGCGCAATATCCGGCGATGCGTCGACGGCTTTACCCAAAACCCTCTGGCGAGATTTTTTGCGTACAGACACACCAAATGCAGAACGCAGCTGTGCGGCCATATCCATGGCATCCCGAGTGAATGTTTGAAATTCGACACCGCCGCCGATCTCTTCATCAATGCTCGCTGCCGCATTCAGAAGATCGCCTTCGACCTCTAGACTTTGTCCGTCCTCAAAAAAATACGCGGTGTCCATGCGCCTGGCGGCATAAGAAATACCGTGTCGATAGAGATCAAGATCTGCAATCGTTTCTGGATCAAGAACAGTGACCAGGTGATCGCCGTCTACGCAAGAAATGCCCGGCGCGAGTTCTCGTTGGCGAATTTCGCCGCCGATCTCTGAGCCCGCTTCAAGTAGGATCGTACGAAACCCCGCTCCACCAAGATACGCTGCCGCGGCAAGACCATCGGCACATGCCCCAAGGACAATTGCGTCGATCCCACCTTCAATCCGGCCAGCATTTTGGTCTTGTTCTTTTTGATCAACCATGAGCAAGCACCTTGTCCAAGAGCCGAACCGCCGCCCCGATTGAGTTTTGATGATTCGGTTGAATGACAAAAAGCTCTGGCGATGAATCGATGACATCGCTGCTCGGCGTCTCGGCACCAATCATATCGATGGAAGACTTTTTAATGGCCTTAGAAAAATTTTTCATGCGACTGGACAGACGCTGCGTAATCCTAGCCGCAAGTGCTTGTCGGTCTTGCCCCGTCCATTCACGCCACTCGTTTTCTTCGCGGAAAGCCTTGGGACAATATTGCGTCCGCGCAACAACATCCCCATTCGCAGCAAATTCAAACTCAACAGGTAAGGTTTCTGGGAGCTGTCCATCAATGACGCTATCGCGCGCTTCTTGTAGCTCTTCGATATCATCTAAAATAAAAAACACGGCGTTTTCATCAGCCGTTGGCGGCGTCATCGGTTTTTTCAATTTAAAACGCATCAAAGCCGTCACCATACCGCCCGAGGCAATAGGCGATGCGGGTCGGTCAATACCGGCACTAACAGCGGCTTCTGGTGTCGCAAAAAACACCCAACGGGTTTTCACTTTTTGATCGCCAGTAATGTTAACTGATTTATGTTTGTTACCGTCGGCCGTGACGCTGACCAATGTACCTTCAAAAAATTCAACGCCGCTCTCTGCGCAGACTTTTTCAAGAGCTGAAAATAACGGCTTGTTACCACCATTGGCGCGGACCCGCCATGCGGTGTCATCCATGGCCTCGGCCAGCTCTAATGCCGCGCCAAGTTCTTTACCACCAAGCCCAACACGCCCCATAGCGTGGGCTGCAAGGTGTGCCTTTAATTCTGGATCAGAGAAATAGTCATCTAACTGCGCCGTGCACGAACCGGTGACTTGACCAATCGCTGCCAGCCGTTGCGTATCTTCGAGTAAGGAAACTAAGGGTGCCGTACCGTTCACACCTGTTGTTGTCATATCATCTAGGCGCGCGGTGCGCTTAAGCTGTTTCATATCATCAAGAAAGGCCGACCATAGAAGGTGATCATCTACCCCTTCGGCCGCTAATGCATCCCCGGTTTTTCGAGCACTGTCATAAGTGACCACAGCTTTATCTTCCGGTAACAGGGTCGCTCTTGCGCTCACTGGGTCAAGTGAAACACCAAAATCTTGCAGATCCAAACGGCGCCACACAGCATTGGGTACAGCTGAAATACTCGCGATGGGTTGGCTTTTGCTTGATTGTTTTTGTCGCAACAAACCGACGCGCGCACCCCCGCGCGCTGCGCACGCAGCGGCACAAAGGCTGGCTTCATCAGAACCAACGACAAGAACATCAAATGCAGCGGTCATTCACGCCTTAATTGTCACCGACTTCAGTGCCCATATTTAGCACCTTATGGTAAATTTTTATCACCATCGATTGGTGTTTCGTTAATATAGTTGAAGCCTTTTCAATTGTCTCGGCACCGCAAGCTTCAGCCATGCGTGCCGTCAATGCTGGCCCAGCAGTTTCGGGATCGAAAACACCGCCGGTTGCTGCGCGTCCCGTATGCAGAACAGCCTCAAAGACGATATGGGCATCGCGAAGGGTTGAGACATCAGCCGTGGACATCACTTGGTTTTTTTCTAGCCAATCAATGACCGCGCGGATCACACCCGGTGGCCTGCCATCTTCTTTGGCACGAATAAGCGCAAAATACTGACCGATGAAGGCGATGTCCGTTAAACCGCCAGTCACATGTTTGACGTCCCAAAGGCCTCGTCCAGGCTTCGCGTCGAGCAAACGACGACGCATATCACGAATTTCAGTCGCAACAGTTTCAGCGTCACGAGAACGGCACAATGCCGCTTCGATCTCTCCATCGACCTTCGCACCAAATGTCGACGATCCCGCAATCACCCGCGCTTTGGTCAAGGCCATCATTTCCCAAGTCCATGCGTCATCACTGTAATAACGCTGGAACGCGGCAAAGCTCACGGCCGTCGGGCCGGCCCCGCCAGATGGGCGCAGTTGCATGTCGACTTCATATAAGACGCCTTCTTGTGTTGCTGCTGAAAGCGACGTCACGAAGCGTCGAACCAATCGCGTATAGTAATCCACAGGACCGAGCGAACGGGCACCGTCAGACATCGCCGTTGGCGCTGCCTCATAAACAAACACCAAATCAACATCGGACATCGCGGTCATTTCCGCCGCCCCAAGACGCCCAAGCGCGACGACACAAAAATTCCCATCGATTTTTCCATGCTGGCGTTGCATCTCATCAATGACAGCGGTGCAAAGCTCATGAATACACGCCGTTGCAATAGCCGTGAAACGAGCGGCGGCTTCATCGGCAGGTAAAACACCAATCGCAAGCTGCGCCCCAGTTAGGAATTTTTGTTCACCCGCCCAACGCCGCACACGGTTGAGTATTTCTTCATAATCGCCCGTGTCGACCAATGCACCACGAAGAGCGGGCGCATAGTCGTCAACCGGAACTGCGCGCATCCAGCTATTATCCAATAGGCGCTCAATCGCATTGATCCGGCGCGACAATTGCCGGCCAAGAAATGGCGAGATCGTCATGATCCGTATCAATGTATCAAACAGGGCAGTATTGCTCACCAACAATGAGAATACTTGCACACCACCTGGTAAGCGTTTGATAAAATCATCAAAGGCAAAAAATGCATCATCTGGGCTACTGGCCTTTGAAAGCGCATCAAGCAAAGGTGGCATCAAACGTGTCAGCAATACCCGCGCCCGTTCTGTACGCGTTGCGCGAATACCGCCAGCGTGCCAGCGTCGGATGACACCACTAATATCCTCGGCCCTTTGGAAACCAAGATTTTCCAATGTTTCGATCGTCGCGGGGTCGCTGCTAACGCCAGTAAAAACAAGTGAACCGGATACGATAGATGTCGATTCCGCGTCTTCGAAGAGCGCGTCAAAATGACGTTTAACGCAATCCAATGTCGTGGTGAGTTTTTGTTTAAACGCGTCCTTAGATGGTTCCCCCAAAAAACAAGCGATTCGTTCGATGTCGCTGGCAGCTTTCGGGATCGTGTGTGTCTGTTCGTCATTGACCATCTGCAATCGGTGCTCGACACAGCGCAAATATCGATAGGCATCTGATAATTCTTCTTTGGCTTTGTCAGAAACCTGACCCGCCCGGCAAAGCGCGTCTAATGCATCCAATGTTGCCGGCTGGCGCAAGGGTGGATTCTTGCCGCCTAAAATCAACTGTTGGGTTTGGGCATAAAATTCGATCTCACGAATTCCACCCCGTCCAAGCTTGATATCATGACCTGCAAATTCAATATCGCCGCCACCTTTCGAGGAATGAATTTGCCGCTTGACGGCCTTCACATCATCAATCGCGGCATAGTCGAGATATTTTCGCCAAACAAAGGGGCGCAAGCTTTGTAAAAAACTTTGACCAAGCGCGATATCCCCCGCCGCGGGGCGCGCTTTGATATAGGCCATACGTTCCCAGTTTTGTCCGTAAGCTTCGTAATAAGCTTCCGCCGCACCAACAGATAAGGCGACTGCGGTCGCCCCGGGGTCAGGACGCAGTCGTAAATCCGTACGAAACACATAACCATCAGCAGTTTGCTGATGCATTAAATTGACCGCCTCGCGCGTGATCTTGATGGCAAGCTGTTGTGCATCAGCGTAGTCGCGACCCCCCATGCGCACGGGATCGAATAAGACAACGATATCAATATCGCTTGAGTAATTCAGCTCATGGGCACCATGTTTGCCCATGGCCAACACGCAAATGCCGGCGGTCTTTGTGTCTTCGGCTAACCGGTTGGCGGCAGCGTCAAAAGCGGCCCCCAGTGACGCATCAGCAAATTCAGAAATTGCGCGGGTCGCGGTCATCACATCCCACGCCCCAGAAATATCCGCGAGAGCAACCGTCAATGCGGCCTGGTCCTTGGCACGCCTTAACCCCGCCATTTGCGCTGGTTGATCCGATAATTGTGTTATTGCCCGAGCGGCATCGCAGGCAGAAACCATCGCAACGCTTGGCGGCGTGTGCAAAATGTCATGGAGCGAGCCAGGATTGCGTAAAATCAACCGGCTTAGATAGGGTGAACACCCCGCAACCCCATCAACCAAACATCGTTCATTATCTTGAAGGTGCTGATAGGCTGAACCAAGCGCGTCGCGAACCCGTTCCACCGCCGTCGCATCAAAGACGCCAGGACTATGCGCGATCAATTCTCGCAGAGATTTGTCACTCTTCATTGCGTTAACTTGATCATGACACCGCAACATTGGCTAGGTGCATCGTGACAAAAAATGCCGCCGAAGGCGTCAAGCCAACGGCGGCATTCAAGACATCTCAAATGAGACGTTATTAGCAGCCTGCTGCGCCCTTCAAACTTGAAGATGGGCGGAACCGAAGGCTTTTCGATGCTTTGATTTTAATCTCTTCGCCGGTACGCGGATTGCGTCCTTTGCGAGCAGAACGCTTGGAAATCGTAAATGTACCAAATGTCCCGATGGTGAATTTTCCGTCTTTCTTGGCACGTTTCAGACCGTTTTCGATCTCGCCAAAGACCAGTTCAACAACGCGCTTTGCTTCAGCGTTAGACATGTCGCCAGCGTCCGCAATATTGGCAATAAATTCAGCTTTGCTCATGGCAGGTTCCTCAAATGTGTCGGCGCGATTCGCGCCACAAACGTCCGTTTTTTTACGGTATCCACAGACAAAGAACTGATTTCATCGCAAACGCAAGAGGTGAATTTTCATAAACCCCAACGAATCACTAGCGATTAGCGAAGTATCATCCGGCGTCAAAAGGGGGAAAGACCATAACAACGCGCAATCCACGGTCTTCACCATTTTCGATTCGCACGAGACCTTCGTCAAATCGTAATTCTGCATCATGTGCGCGCGCGATCGCAGCAACAAGACTAAGCCCTAAACCGCTACCTGGTGTTGTTCGGCTTTTTTCCAATCTGACGAATCTCTCAAGAATTCGGCCGCGATCTTCCACGGCGACACCAGGGCCATCATCGGCAACGGTTAAGATGGCACCCCCCGTTGGCGCAGGTTCAATTTTCAATTCAATGCGGCTACCACCAACGGCATATTTCAATGCATTGTCGAGGAAATTTGCGATTGCTTGCGAAACCAATTCGCGTGAACCTTTGATCGTTGGCGTCGGCGCCGTGATTAATTTGAATTCAAACCCAGCGTCCTGTGCCGCCGGTTCATATAGCTCTGCCATTTCTTCGGCAATGGCGACAAGGTCGACGGGCTTCATCACCCCGGCCCCTTCGCCTGACCGAATTCGTGCAATCGACAATAGCGCATTAAACGTTGCCAACATGCCTTCTGTATCCTCGATGGTGGCACGCAAGGCCGTTTCTTGTGTCTTGGCATCACCCTTTAGCGCGTCGCCTAGTCGATTGCGCATCCGCGTTAGGGGCGAGCGTAAATCATGGGCAATGTTATCGGAAACATCGCGCATACCGATCATCAATCGTTCGGTTTGATCCAACATAGAGTTGAGATTTGCGCCAAGATTATCAAGCTCGTCATTTGCGCCAGAGAGCGGAATACGCTGGGAAAGATCACCTGCGCGGATCGCCCTTGCGGTTTTGTTGACTGCCTCAACGCGCCGCAACAATGAGCGCGAAAAGACCAAACCAATGACGACACCAAAAGCGACGGTCACCAATGAAATACGAAAAATAACATTGAGCAATCGATTGCGTAGAAACTCCCTCGCCGCAACATCACGTGCAACAACGACGAGATAGGATTGATCTGCATCCGGCGACGCACGAAACCGCATGACCTTGCCGCGGGCACGGCGCTGTTCAATCCCAATCTCTCGATTGGCCGCATCAAGAATGGGCCGTTCAAATTCAAAGTCGAAATAATTGCCTTCTGCCGTCAAGGCTTCCGGCGGTAAGGCGGTTAAATTCCCGGCCAGCACTGCGCCCGAAGGCGCACCGATCAACATATAAATACTGTCATCGCGCCACGCCGTACGCTGACGGATTGCCCGGGTTAAGTTTCCAGGGCCGCTGGTCGTAAACAGCTCCGCCAGCACATCAATTTCGCCGTCAATGGTTGCATCGGTCTGACGTGACGCCTCACCAAATGTCGCGCCATAGACAAACACACCCAGCAACGCCACCGCGCCTGTAAACAACAACACATAGATCATCGTGAAGCGAAACGAGGTAGTGCGTAAGAGCCTTAACATATCAACGACCAGCCAGCGCGCAGGTGCGGCATAGAAGGCAATATGGTTGGTGTTCGATCATAGCGGCTATTGGGCGTCTCCCATAAGGCTCGATACACGGTAATGGAGCCCCTTCGCAAGAAGCCAGGCAGCCGTCCACTATTGATCGTCAGAGATTGTATAGCCAGCGCCGCGAACCGTCTTCAAAAGGGGCTTTTCAAACCCCTTATCAATTTTCGAACGCAAACGCGAAATGTGGACATCAATCACATTTGTTTGCGGATCAAAATGATATTCCCAGACATTTTCCAAAAGCATCGTCCGGGTCACGACCTGACCTGCATTACGCATGAGATATTCAAGCAGACGAAATTCGCGTGGCTGCAGGTCGATCTTCTTTGATGCCCGGCGAATGGTTCGGGTAATCACATCAAGTTCAAGATCACCGACAGTATAGCGTGTTGTTACTGCCGTTGGTGCCCGGCGCCGGCCCAAAGCCTCGACACGGGCCAATAGCTCTTGAAATGCATAGGGTTTAACAAGGTAATCGTCGCCGCCAGCCTGTAAACCAGAAACCCGGTCATCAACTTCACCGAGTGCTGACAAAAATAGCGCCGGCGTCAAATCACCTTCATCCCGGCGGCTCGACAATAATGAAAGCCCATCCATTTTAGGCAACATGCGATCAATGACGTAGGCGTCATAATCACCCGCACCCGCCATATTCAATCCGGATTCACCGTCTAGCGCGTGGTCCACAACGTGACCTGCTTCGCGCAATCCTTTTGCCGCATAAGCGGCGGCTTCGGCATCATCCTCAACTAACAAAATTCGCATAATCTATTTTTACCTGTTCGCCCCCCCGGGGTGAAACAAAGGCTGCGCAACGTATAATACGTTACGCAGCCATGAAATTAAATACGTGAAATCACAATGGGGCCGGTTTTATTCACCAAGTGATAGAGCGCCAAATTGACGATTCTCACCAAGTTGCATCCGTAACAATACAGCCTCTTTGTCGTTTTGTTTGGCGTTATTGATTTTCTCCCGCAATTCATCAGGGGTATCAACCAATTCACCATCGACCTGCAGAATAACAAAGCCAGGACGCAGACCCGCGGCCTGGGCTGGACTATTTGGACGCACGCCAGTGACGATCACGCCATCGACATCTTCAGGCACCCGGAACTGTTGGCGCAGAGCACCGTTTAGTTCAGTCACCCGTAGACCAACATCCGTGGCCAGACTATCGTCGTCATCATTGGCCGGCACATCTTCATCAGCGCCCTGATCACCGTCACGCAAACCCAGTTTCACAGTCAAATTTCGCTCACGCCCATCGCGCAGAATTTTAAGACGCACATCTTCACCCGGAGAATAAGAGGCAACAAGACGCGACAGTTTATTGGTCCCATCAACATCTTCATCGCCGATCCCAAGCACCACGTCGCCATCTTGAAGACCCGCCTCTTGAGCGGGCGACCCATCCAGCACTTCAGCGAGCAACACACCTGTGGTTTCTTTTAAGGCAAGCGCCGCGGCGAGTTCAGTTGTCACTTCTTGGAGCTGAACACCAAGCCAGCCCCGTGTAACCGAACCATTAGCAACCAATTGTGAAATTGTTTCTTTTGCCACGCGCGCTGGAATCGCAAATCCGATACCAACACTTCCTCCGTTCGGAGAATAAATTGCTGTGTTCACACCAACCACACGACCTTTGAGATCAAAAGTTGGGCCACCCGAATTACCACGATTGATAGGCGCATCAATTTGGATAAAATCTAAATACTGATTTTCGCGATTTTGACCGCCAATGGCAGAGACAATACCACTCGTCACCGTGCCACCAAGGCCAAATGGATTACCAACCGCGACAACCCAGTCGCCAACGCGCAAATTCACATCATCAGCGAATTCGACATAGGGCTGGTTGGCTTGTGGTTCGACTTTGAGCACCGCGAGATCCGTCAATGGATCGGTCCCAATGACTTCTGCATCAAGCTCTTCACCATCGTTCAAGCGTACGCGCACAACATCCGCATCGACCACCACATGGTTGTTGGTGACGATATAGCCGTCCTGATCGATGAAAAAACCAGATCCCTCGCCCTGCAATGTTTGCGGGCCGTTTTCGAAACGAGGATCACGGTTTTGGTTTTGGTCGGGATCGCCAAAGCGAAAATTGAAAAACTCTTCCAACTGATTGGGAACTTGTGGTCGATCCACTTCCCGTTCGACCAAAATACTCACAACGGATGGACTGACCCGCTCAACAAGGTCAGCAAAAGACAATGTGCCATCGGCGGCAACCGGCGGCGCCATCAGCCGGGGCGCTTGCGCATGGGCGGCTGAAAAACCGAACCCGGCAATTGTTAATGCTGTCGCAGCGGCTCCAGCCGCCAGAATATTCGGAATAGATCTCGTTTTTAATTGTTTACGCAATGTCATTTCCTTTTGCCTTCGATTGTGAAAGCGCCCCTGAAGCGATCACACTGTATAGTAGTTAATCATGATTGCGGCTTTTCTAAAGCCGTGTCATGGCATTAAAATTTGTTAAAGATTTCAATCGAGTTGGGATTGAACCTTCACCCCGCCGGTAAGCATTCGATGAACCGGGCATTTGTCGCCAATCTCAAGCAGGCGCGCCCGTTGAGCGTCGTCCAAATGGCCAGAAAGGCGCACTTTTTTCTCCAAAAGATGGGGCGTATGGGCATCTTCTGATTTCGCCCGTCGCACTTGCGTCTCAATCCCGTCAAGATTCCAACCTTTGCGCCGGGCATACATTTGCATGGTCATGGCACCACACGCCGCCAAAGCAGCCTCCAATGTGCGGGTTGGGTTTGGGCCCAAATTATTGCCCCCTTCATCGGCACCCGCGTCGATAACCATCGGGTGGCCGTCAATCGAAAGGCTAATCGCGAGAGGTTCTCCGGCGACAGAATGCGCTGAGGCGCCGCCTAAAAATGCGGGTACCGTCGCCACGGTATCAGTCGCCGTGTTTTTTGGTGCGTCCACTGTGTCGAGGTAACGTTCGGCCCAAGCCGCCAAAACGCTAGCCGCATAGCGGGCATCGCGCGTATTGGTGAGCAAATGATCCGCCGTATCGAGGCTGACGAAACTTTTTGGATGTTTGGCCGCCGTAAATATTTGCGTAGCGTTCTCAATACCAACCGTTTCATCCAAAGGTGCGTGCATGACGAGCAGCGGTTTTTTCAAAGCACTGGCACAAGCAAGGACATTTTGATCAGCGAGATCATCAAGAAATTGTTTTTTGATTTTGAAAGGACGCCCGGCGAGCTGAACCGTGGCGACGCCGTTCTTTTCGATCTCGGCGCGCTGTTCGCCAATCTGCATCGCCACATGGTCGGCTTCTGCTGGGGCACCAATGACGGCGACACCTTTTGCCTCAGCGATGTGTGATGCAGCGACAATTGCGGCGGCGCCACCAAGGGAATGGCCGATGACAATGCTGGGGGCTTCATATTCATTGCGAAGAAAATCCGCCGCGCTGACGAGGTCGCTCACATTGGAGGAAAAATTCGTGTTGGCGAAATCCCCTTGTGACCCGCCCAGCCCGGTAAAATCGAAGCGCAAAACCGCAAACCCTTCCGCCCGTAACGCCCGGGCAATTTCACGCGCCGCTTTAATGTCTTTGGAACAAGAAAAACAATGGGCAAAAAGCGCATAAGCGCGTGGGTGCCCAACCGGCATTTCCAGCGCGGCGGCGAGTTTTTCGCCAGTCGTGGTCTTAAATTCGGCTTTGCGTGTTTCGCCGTCCATCTGCGTCCTCATGAATTAAAAGCTATATCGGCAATATATAGGGTTAGGCCGTCATTGATGCTCGCGAAGCTCGATCACGAATCTCGTTGATCTCTTCACATTCAAGTAAGGACTGCGCCACCGTCAATGTATTGGTCAACATACGTTGCGCTGCTTTGCGCGTGCCGCCTTCGGCCGCCCGAATCTCTGTGACGAGATCATTGGCAAAGCGATGAATTTGTTCGCGGGATTCACTGGCAATCGAATTGGAGAAATATTGATCGGCACCGAGACGCTGAGCAATCTCTGGTGACTTTGCGATCAAGACGCCAGCATCCGCAGCATCTTCAAAACGCCTCGTTGGGATATGCCGAGTGATATCTGGACGCATCGACGCCAGCTTGCTCGACCCACCGATATGGCGCACAGGTAAGACCGCGCGCAAAGACGCCAATGCCTGTTCCGCAAAACGGTCAAGCGCCTCGCCGGCAACCTCGCGGCAGGCTTCAATCCGATTTAGATAAACATTGTCGCCAGCCTTGGCCGCATGACGCGCCATGCCATCTGCAAAATCAGCAAAATAGGAAACCCGCAGCATTGCCGCATCGGCGTCCAACTGATTGGCACAATCAGATTCAAGAGCACGAGCCATGTATTCAAGATCACTGATTAAGCTTTCAGGCAATTCCATTACTTCATCTTTTGCCGCCAACAACCGATCATCAGCACCGCGGGCCAAATGATAATAAACGCTAAGCGCCCGCCATGGCCGTTCAAGACGCCCTTTGAGGGCGAGTAAGACATAAGCCCCAGCGCCCGGGGTTTGGTCATGGGCTGACAAAAACAAAGACCGCAATTCGTAGAATTGTTCTTCCGTCAGTGCGGGGCTTGAAGAGGGAATAAGAGTTTGCAGCGACGTCAATGAATCTACACCAGCGATCAAATGATGCAGCTCCATCATGTCATCGACCGCATCTTCGCTACCGAGGTCTTCGATCAAATTCCGACGCCCTTGCGCATCATGATCACCTCTTGCGCATAACCGGCCAAGGCTGGCTTCAGCAGCAATAAACACAGCCCGTTCCAAAGCGGGGGATCCCTCGCCTTTGACAAGGGCATCATCCAAACAGGCAGCCGCCAATGCGGTGTCGTTCGATGCTTTGTCGGTCATCAGCAAACGCCAGATCGGGGTCAGTGATGTTCGTGCAATTTGCGCTTTGCGCTTTCGGCCCGGATGGGCCCCAATCAGGAAATCTTCAAACGGTGTAAAAAACAATCTTTGCGCATCAAGGCGGCGCTTGGGAAAAACGGCACCGCGAGAGAGCAAGCGTTCGCGCAAATCATCAATCATTTCGCCATGGGGAAGGCCTTTACCACCGCCAACCCGGTCAGCCTCCAAGGCAGCAAAGACTTTCAACGCCGTTGCCGTCGGGAGACTTCCTAAAAACGCAGTCAGTTGTTCGCGTTTTTGTGTCGATAACATGCGGTTCACGCCTGGCTTGTTCAAATGATCAGCGAGTGTGACCGTTTTTAAAACAGACTGGGGTTAAACACCAGCAAAATGCTTACGCGCTGATTGATCGGCACCCTTCCAGCGTTTGACAAACTCTTCAAGCTCTTTGTCACCACCTTCAGGCAACATGATTTTGAGTTTTACAAACTGGTCGCCCGCTGTTTTGGATTTGCCTTTGACAATACCGCGCCCCCGCAATCGCAGCACCGTGCCGGAACTTGTATTCTTTGGCACCGTCAAGGACACATCACCGGCAATCGTTGGCACCGTGATCTTTCCGCCAAGCACCGCTTCCTTCAACGAAATCGGTGCCTCGACATGAATGTCTTGGCCATGGCGTTCAAACAGCGTGTGGGATTTCACTTTGACTTCAACATAGACGTCACCGCGATGGGCCCCTTGGCCCTGTTCGCCTTGACCGCGAAGACGCAAGGTCTGTCCGTCCTCTAAGCCAGCGGGAACCGCAATATCCAAAGTCTTGCCATCAGGCATGGTGACACGCTTTTTTGCGCCAGTTGCTGCATCAAGAAAATCGACGTCTAATCGGTAGCGTACATCACGCCCGCGCATGGCCTGTGCATTTTGGCGACGCGCGCCAAACAGGTCCGAAAAAATATCGCTAAGGTCATCAAATGATGCGCCCGCTGACGGACCCCCACCAGGCCCATGAGGACCACCGGCACCACCATAATTTTGACCAGGCGCACCGCCGCCGCCAGGGCGTTGCGACCATTGACCAAAGGGGTGGGCGCGCTCGCGCCCGTCTTCGTCAAGTTCGCCGCGATCAAATTTCTTGCGCCGATCCGAATCACCAATGACGTCAAACGCACCGGAGATTTCTTTAAATCGCTCTTCTGCTTTTTTGTCATCCGGATTGCGATCAGGATGGTATTTTTTGGCAAGCTTGCGGAACGCCGCGCGAATCTCAGAATCGCTCGCGGTCGGTGCCAAGCCTAGTACAATATACGGGTTTCTCGCCAACGCTTACTCGCCTCATTCTTCAATAACAGCCGGTTAAGGCTTTGTTTACCCGTGAGGCCACGCCCCCGGAACACACAGATAGGTGATTTTCCCCGAAATTGAAGAGTTTAAGGTTAATTTTGAGGCGGAATTTGTGGGGGGTGATAGGGCGCTATGCCTGGCCTCGCTCCCCCATCAACAGTGGCTGCCACCCTTTTGTTCAACCGCTTGTGACTAGTGGCATTCTTGAAGCCGACCGTCTCCCATCATAGGGTCGTTGCAGAAGGGGTCATGATGCAAAAGAAAATCCAGTTCATATTTACAGCCCTGATTGCGACGATTGTCCTAGCGTTGCCGGCTCAAGCCCAATCAGATCATGTCGCCTATTACCAAGCTTATAATCAGGCATTGGCGCAAGGTGACCTGGTGGCCGCCGAGGACCAAGCAGAAAAAGCCTGGCGCGCGGCGGAGAGAGAATTAGGTGATCATCAGACCACTGCGGTTTTGGCCTATAATTTTGCAAATCTTGTTTACTTCACCCAACCACAAAAAGCGCTCGAACCGCTCGCACGGGTCGTCGACATAACCGGTGACAATAACGACATGTTTGGCGTTGAATCACCGGGTCTTATGCTGTTGCTCGCGAACGCTTTCACCAACCCTGATGCGCGGGAGAGGGAAAACACACTGCGCACCACACTGAATGACCTTGAATTACAAAACTCACCGCCGAACCTATTGGCCGCGCGCGCATGGTTGCATTTGGCCGGGCGTGAAATGATACGCACTCGCTATGAACGCGCTGAGGATTACGCGGACTTTTCGATTCGTCACTACACACCCTTTATGGCGCCAGGCGAACTCGAAACTGTGAATGCGTTTATCATCGGTGGGATTGCGCGGGTCGCTGGGCGGTCGCGAAACACGCAAGATTTGCGTGATGCACTTGTGCTTTTTGACCAAGCCATTGAGCTTTTTCCACCGCAATCGAGTATCGAAACATTTGATCCGCAATTGGCGATTGCCGTTGCGTGGCGTGCAACCACGGTGACAGCTGCTATTTCAGACACCCCCGTCAGGTCGCCATATGGCTCACGCTTAAAACCAAACCCGCCTGAACTTGACGTCAATGCAATTGTCAAATGGGCGAATGCGGACCCGGCAAGACGTGATTGCAATATCAATTGGGCAGAACGCAAGCCACCCAAATACCCGGAAAACGCAAGTCGCAAGGGATATTTTGGCGCGGTCCTCATTGGCTACAACATTGTAGAAGGCAAAGTTGATGGGGCGCGGATTTTAGCGGAGGTTCCCGCCGCTTCTGTTTTTGGTGAGACGACGCTCGCTTCGATGGACAATTGGCAACTCGCAGAAGTTCCACCGATCGCATGTCAATCAAACCGATTGGTTGAATTCCGGTTCGCTTTCGCATCTTAATTCACGGATAGGACGATTTTTCACGTCGCCGCATTCGCCACTTACTCTCAACACAGAGTATTGCACGTCATTTCTTTGCGGTTCCCACCTTCACAATAGCGTTAGCGAACAGCTTTTTCTGGTCGTTTGTCATACTCTCAAGCTCGATTTATTAGCGACAGGATACGCTATTTAACGTGAACAAAAAATCGAAAATGAACGACAATCAAAAAAATGAACCCGCAAACCGAGTTGATAGAAAGCTGTTGAAACGCGTCATAATAGAATTGTGCGTTGTCATCATTGCAGCCTTCTCAATCTGGTTGTTTATGCCGAAATTCGATGAGATTAATACCAATATCTCGATTTCGGCATTCATAGTCTGCCTATGTATATTCCTCGCCATATATAACGAAACCCCTAATAGCGTGCTTTTGAAATACCGAAGATCAAAGCGAGATTGGCTTTTGATTTTCTGGGTGGGCCTTTTTTCATTGGTGGCGACATCCGTTTTATTTAAAGAATCTGGGCGTGCCAGCGTCATAGAGTTTTTTCGAGCCTGGGTGGGCCAATGAAACTAACTCTCAACTCATAGGAGCGGGTTCACACTCATCTAGCTCTGCAAACAGGTTAAACAGGTTGTCGCGGGTCGCACCGGCAAATTCATGACTTCTCATCTCTTTTACTCCTTACAAAAATTATTATTTATGTTATCTAATATGGGATCACGCCAATGTCAGATTGCGTCTTGCCGCCACCCATCACGCGACGTTTCCATGTCGAGAAAATCCGCCCCTCGCTGTCACTTTTCATGGACCGCGTCATCACGAAGAATTGTTCAAAGTTCACGGCATATTTGACCATGTAGGCACTCGCCTTCTTTCGATGGCACCACTATCTTCTTGGCGACCCCAAAGAGACCCCAGCCCATCAATGGAATGTGGATCTATGCAAAAAACTCGCCCCGCTTCAAAGGTCGTTCCATATTTTGGTGCCTTTACAACCATCTTACTTTTCGCACACACGATAAAAATGGTCTTCGGCAATACTCAGCGGCAAACAGCTTTGTTCGATCTAATCGCGTATTTTGGCGCAACGTCGGTGGGTTTTTTTGCTTTTCTAATGTCGGTTCCATTCTTTTTCCGCAAAGAGATAAAAGAAGACGTCGAACTTAAAGATCGTTCAATGACTTTCTACTTCAAATCCTTCACTGTATTGCTCATCGGCGCAGGCACAGGCGCCGGTATCATGTATGGGTATTTACGGATCACATAACGTGTTCGCGCTAGGGTTCTGCCTCGAAATGTAGTTTGGTGCACAACCGGCCTAGCTGCCAGTAAAAGGCGGTGTTTCACCGCAGCCAATTTGGTCATACTCTCTCAATAATCCAAGTAGTGCTCCACCGACACGACTGCCATTTCTTTCAACATCTTCAGCTTCGCGCTCAAGCCTTCTTGCTTCTTGCAGTTGAAATGCGGCATATACTGCACCACCAGCGGCACCAATAAATCCGAAAGCCGACAGCAAATCCACGATATCGCGCTCAGTTAGTTTTTCTGGTTTCTTCTGTTTTAAACGACGCGATATGATTCTTGCCGCCCGAAGAACGCCCGTTAAATTACTGATCGCTGCGAGCGCTGCCAGGCTTAGTTGAACAATCGCTGTTTCCCGAAGAATTTCTGCTTCACGTTCCAACCGGTCGATTTTATCCGACAGCCTGCCGAGGTCCGTTTGCAGCGCTGATATCTCCAAAATCAAATCATTACATCTATTTTGGTTCTTTTTCTCGCAACACGGTGGTCGTCGATAAACCGCTGTTGCTTTTCTAACCGCCTCTTCCAATGTCGCACCGGTAAATTCATTACTTCTCATCTCTTTTACTCCTTACAAAAATTGCCCCCCTTTTCTCCAACATTAATTCAGTATGACTTCTTGTTTTGCCGCAAACCCGTCTCCCACCAGGTCAGAGATTTGCGCAATTGAAAACGCAAAATCTGCGCGCAAACATCACGCATATCATCCTCCGGGTCTCATCATCACAATAGCGTTAGTGGGCAGATTTCGCCGGTAGTTTATCTTAATCTCAAGCCCGAATAATTAGCGCCTGGGTACACCATTTAATGTGAACAAAAATAATTCCAAGAAAGTACAAAACTTCATTTCAACAATTGGCAAGCCGTTATGTAATCATGACTGAGGCACTATGCGAAAACACGAACGATTTCTACAAATCACTTCCTGGATTGTATTCGTTGCGGCGCTTATTTCTATTGCGCGCGACGGCGTCATATCAGACGTCCTCTAGATTAACATTCTTTATTTGATTATTCTCATCGGTCTCGCAATTGCCGTTTTTATTCTATCCCTAATTGTTATCAATCGGTGGAGGGAGCCTTCCCTTGCCGCAACGATCTCAATCTTGTTAGCCGTGTTACTAATCATTGCGGCCGCTGATGTGTTTTTGTTCCGAGATCTTTTTACCAGTTTTGTTCATAGTAATTTTCTAGGTAGTTCGGTCGGACGAGTCACAATTTAAACGTCGATATTCATACGCAATCCAAACGATTTCGTCCCCCAGTCGTTCTGCCTTTTGAATCCCCCTTCTCGCCTCCATGGCAAGTCGGTCTGCCTCTCGAGAGTCTTTAATGGCATCGAGAGCTGACGCTCCCGCAATGAAGCCTCCACCAACAATCGGAACCAAACCCAACCAATCCCTACGCCGCAAGTCAGCGAATTTCATCCGTCTTAAAAGGCGTAAAGCACGTATCGCAGATCCAAAAGCACCTGCGGCAGCGACCGCGGCACCAACAACTGCATCAAGCGCTTCACGCCGAGCGGCATCAGCCATGGCATCAGCTTCACGTTGAAGATCCTCAGCACGATCCAACAGCAGCGATGCGTCCCTTTTAAAACTTTCAAGTTCAGTTTCTAAAATTCGACAGTTGCGCATGTGTTCAAAATTCAGATCGCCTTTCCTATAAACCGCTGTTGCTTTTCTAACCGCCTCTTCCAATGTCGCACCGGTAAATTCATTACTTCTCATCTCTTTTACTCCGTACAAAAATTGCCCCCCTTTTCTCCAACACTAATTCAGTATGACTTCTCGTTTTGCCGCAAACCCGTCTCCCACCAGGTCAGAGGTTTGCGCAATTGAAAACGCAAAATCTGCGCTAGGGCCACCCGCGCCAAAGTCTTGTGCGATTTCCCCCGCCTTATAAAAATATTCCGGATTAGTCGTTTCAACCCGGCGTAATTCTCTTTCACCGTCAAAGATGCTCACGGCGTAACGCTCATCACGCTCATTCAATGGAACTTCCCCTTCCCAATTGTCGCCATGAATTCGTGTGCGTCTGATCCAACTGAGGTGTATGTCATCGCCGGCTTTCTTGGCGCGCAGATGCACCGGGGCCAAAGGCGTCAAACCGCGGCCTTGAACCGTCAAATTCTTGCTTGAAAAATTCGCTGTACCGGGAATGTCTTTTTCCGGGCCCGCCAGCCAATCAAGGGCAAGCCCGCGCAAATCAGCGGGGAACACGGCTTGGGTCACCGCGGGCGTTAACAACACGACGCGGGCACCAATGGGCGCGCCCACTTGGGCTTCGATTTCACTGCCCCCTTGCCCGCGCAGTAGTTTCGCAAGCTGCCAATGTCCATTGGGTTGCAAATCGGCTGATTGAAACTGCAACACTTCAAAACTGCCATTTTGGCTTTCAACGGCCAATAAATTTGCACCGTTGAAAACATCTTCTTCGCTGCGTGAAGACAATGTGCCAAAGGATAAACATACCTCGACTTCGCGGCGATCCCATCGTCCCGATGTGCCGGGGGGCAAAGCTGTTGTTAAGCGCCCGATTACGCTGCGTGCGGGCGCGACCATAGCAAGGCTTGGGGAACTGGCCCCGGCTTGGCGATAAAGCGCGACCCCGCCGGGCCAAGGCGCCGCAAAACGTCCGACCACGCCCCATCAAATTGATAACCGCGTATGCCGTCGGGGTCTTCTGCCGAAAACGCATAGGCCACCGCGCCGGACGGCCACACCAAACGCCGCCGTGACGCCTCATAGGCTGGGCGATCCACATCTGTTGCCACCGCACATATGCCGGAGGGGCCTTCAATCATGACTTCTCTCGCATCGGCATATGTCTCAGCGACCAATGCGAGACATCTTTTGGGGGCACCATGTGACGCACGGAAATTGTCATTGCCCGTTGTAACGGCGCGGACCCATTCTGCGCCGGCTCTGGTTTTGCCGGCACCGCGCCCACCGATGATAAGCCATGTGGTCCAGTCCCCTGATGGTGGCCATTGATAGTTATGAGCATTGATCTTCCACAATTTCTCCGCCAGTGCGGGGTGGTATTTCCACAACGCTTTCGTGATCGCTTGCGTCTTGCGCGTCTTCGCCAGCGATGCGTTCAACGGTTTCGGTGATCGCGTTGTAGACCTCTCGGATTTTGGCGTCGGAGATAATGGGGGGCCGTTCTTGTCCGTCATGCAGCGCGTCTTCCTTCGCATCCAAGGTTTTCATGCGGCGCGCCACTTCGGCAGCGCTCATCAATGTGCGCAGGGCTCGGGCCCCGCGATCAAAATCGTCAATTGCGTCTTCTGGGTCATCGATCATCACCGCAGAACGGCGCAGCGCCAGTTTGCGAATGCGCCCATAAAGCGGTGCCCAGTCTTCTTTCTCCGTATTCGGAGTTTTGACAGGCGATATGTTTTGTTGATCACTATTCATCATGACCACCATCATAAGGGCGTCGAGATGGGTGGGGATAACTCCGCACCAAATATAGGTTTTATGAAAGACTACCCTCTCAGGGTTGTAAAATTGAGAGGTGAATTCGCGCTTTTGGTGTGGGGGTTTTTGGGGCCGTTATTATGGATTCCGGATCAGATCCGGGATGACGGCTTGTATAATAATATCGTATTGCGCAACGTCATTCACGGGTTTAACCCGCAACCCAGGGAGGGTGAGAACTGCATTCTGGAAACCTGGGCGCTCAGCGTAAGAGCGCGCACAAGCCTATTGCGTGGACAATACCAATCCCGACAGCCATTGTCCGATGGTTGACCAGACCACATCGTCAGTGGTCACACCATGACCACCCTGATCATTAGCGAGGCGAAGATGGTGACCGCGCCCAACAAAAATTTCGATGCGGCTATCCGTATTTTGACTAGCCGCTAATTGTTGGTTCCAATCACTAATGGTGCGATTAAGCTCTATGGTATGATCGGCCCCGCCCAGCACCACCAAGGTTGGGAAACGGCGTGTGGCCGCTAACAAACCCGGATCATAATCACCAACCCATTGCCAATTTTTGCGGTTCGCTTCGCTGACCAAAACCCGTTCAATGCCCAGCTGGGTAAACCAATCATATTGCCGGGCCTCACTTAAGCGTTGATCAAATATATCACGTGGCAAATCGCCAGAAAGATAATCGAAGTAAATGTCGACAAAAGCCATCGCCGCCGCTTGATCAGCATCACCAAGGCCCGAGACGCGATGACCATAGAAATAGGTTTCAGTTTCCCTGGGTGCTGCGCCACCACCGGCAATAGCAATGAAGAATGCAGGCTCCGCCCCCAATTCCGCCGCGCGGGTGGTCACCCAATTGCCTTGGCTATGGGCCCAAAAACCAACCCCATCAATATCGCCGCGCGCTTGCAATAAATTCATGCCCGCTATCGCGTCCTTGGCGAGATCGTCTAGTGATGCGCGTATCCAATTGCCGCCAGACTCACCCGATCCGCGTTTGTCAAAGGTCAACACCGTATAGCCAAGCTTGGTGAGCTTCGTACCCGGCGCGCGCAACATGTCACGGGTCGCGGGGCCAGACCCGGGCAACATAACAACGCCCAAGCCGTTTGACGTTTCCGGTAACAACACGGTGGCAACAAGTTGCACGTCACCATTTTCAAATGTCACCTCTTCAGTGACATTCTCCATACTGACCGGTGCCGTGGTGTCAGCCAGGCTTTGACAAGAAAGAAGGAAAAGAGCGGTCGCGACAGCGCATATTTTTTTCATCATGGGGACATCCTATCGTCGTCACGCGCCCTGTCTTGAACGATTGTCGCATGGGATTTCGCCCACTGCCCTGGTGATCCGCCAATATGATGTCGCCATGCGCGATTGAAATGCGCTTGATCGGCAAACCCGACTTCCAAGGCGACATGGGCTGGGGAATGCCCGCCCATGAGAAGCCCCGCGGCATGCTCTAACTGCACCAACATACGATAGCGCTCCGGGGACATACCAAACATGGCCTGAAACCACCGGGTCAATGTGGCGCGATGCACCCCGGCATCATTGGCCAAAGACGACACCACACTTGCCCCTGGTGCATTGTCGATACATGCCCGCGCCTCATCCAACCAACTGGGCATATCATGGGTTTTACCAGCGATTGAATTGACGATGGCGGTGCTAAGCGCCCCTTCCGCAATCAAACGCTTTGCCGGATTGACCGATGCCATGCGCGCAATCATCGAACTTCCATCACGCAAATAATCGCTTGCGCTAAAGATCGTTCTTTCTTTTGTGACGAGACTGGCGGGTAACGTTAAGATCGCACAGCCTAAACCCTCCGCCCCGGCTTCGATCCAATGTTCAGTACCCGCAGGGTTGAGACAAATATTACCGGCCCCAATTACCTCATCACCAAAAAGGCGATCATTCATGGACCCGTCGAAAACGAAACATGCATGAATATCGGAATGGGTATGACGCGGCACCATACCGGCACCACAGGCTTCAAGCTCTAACTTGCGATGCACACCACACCTCCCATTACGCCTACGCTACCTTACCTTGGTGATCCGACTTTCCAAAAGGTCGTTGTCGATTTCATTTTCGGGAATAAGATCTGGCGAGACCGCAATCCCTGCCCGTGCAACCGATTCACGATCTCCACTGATCAATGGGTGCCAATCTTTTAACTCTTTCCCATTGGCGAGACGCCGATAAGCGCATGTCTTTGGCATCCAGTGCAAACGCTCCACATTGTCAGGGGTCAGTTGCACACAATCGGAAACCAGCTTGCTGCGATTTGCATAATTGGTGCAGGCCCGTTTTTTCGGATCGAAAAGTTTACACCCCACATCGGTTTCAAAAACATCGCCAGTGTCTTCATTGTGTAGGATATAAATACAACAGCGCCCGCACCCATCGCAAAGAGATTCCCACTCTTCATCGCTCATCTCTGAGAGGCTTTTGGTTTTCCAAAATGGCTTGTTCTTATTCATTACATGTTTATCCCGCCATAAAGGCAATGATCTTCAACAATTCTTTCGACAAGCAGAACGGCAAACACGCCAAGCCGGATTGGATTGAGAATTATATCTTCTACAGTTTTTACCATCATTGGAAGGTTACGGGGATGATAAAATGTATAAAATACCTGCACTCGCCTTATTGGCGTTGGTAAGCGGCTGTGTCACCACCGCACCGATTGATACGTTGCCGGCTAATTCTGTGGATGATGAAATCAACGCAGTAGTCAACGGTCTTAGCACGCCCTATCAATTTTCAAATCGACCACCAAGCACCCATGCGCTTGCAGACCGCATGGCATTTTATCAAGTGCCGGGTGTTTCTATCTCCTATTTCCGTGATGGCGAAATCCTTTGGGCGCGGGGGTTTGGGCAGATTGAAATTGGAACCGACATTCCCGTGACCCCTGAAACAGTTTTTCAAGCCGCATCGATCAGTAAACCCGTGGCCGCGATGACCGCCTTGTCTCTGGTCGAGGAAGGTGTGTTGGCGCTTGATGAACCAATTCATCAATGGCACGGCGATTGGCAAATACCCGACAATGCATTCAGTGATGAAACAACGCCAACCTTGCGGCAACTTTTATCCCATTCAGCAGGTATCTCTCAATACACTTCTGCGGGCTATGAACGTGGTGATGATTTGCCAAGTGTTTTGCAAATGCTCAACGGTCTTCCCCCGTCAAAAACGGGTGCGGTCAATGTCGATTATGAGCCCGGCTCAAAATATGTTTACTCCGTCGGAACCTATCTTATTTTGCAACACATCATTGAAAATGTAACGGGACAACCTTTTGCAGAAATCGCTCGTGAACGCGTTTTTGAACCGAACAACATGACCCATAGCGGTTTTTATGTTGACGGCTTGCCTGAAACGATCGCTGAAGATGCCTATGCACGGGCCCATACCGGCGAAGGAAACATTTTCGAAGGTGGCTATAAGCTCTATCCGGAACTGGCCGCCGCCGGCATGTGGACCACGCCAACAGATCTCGCAAAAATGGCGATTGATGTCCAAAAATCACTAAAGGGAACATCGAATAATATTCTGTCTACAGAAATGACCCAAGAAATGATGACCCGCCATATCGGTATATGGGGCCTTGGCTGGGAATTTATGACCCGCGACGGCACACCCCCATCATTTTATCACAGCGGTTCAAACCTTGGTTTTAAATCCGTGGTCTATGGGCGCATGGACGGTAGTGAAGGCGTGGCGATCATGGTCAATGGGGAAAGCGGCGGCGATATCTTTTTTGAAATTTTAGCCGGCATGTCCTTGATCTATGATTGGGAAGAATTGAAACCCGAAGAACGCGCGGTTTATGATTTGAATGCGCAAGAGATTGCTAAATTTGCTGGCGATTATGCTTTTAGCCAACCCATTGAAGGTGTGGTTGTCGTCAAAGCATTAGAAGAGACAATTACGCTGGAAATCCCTGGCTTCTTCGCGCCGCGGGAATTCTATCCAGACTCACCAACAAGCTTTTTTGATCTTGGCGGAAATCGTTTGCGATTTGAAAATGATGCGGCTGGTACACCAGTGACTTTGAGTTTTGGCGATGTTGTCGCCACGCGACAATAGTTGATATCCGTTCATGCCGGCCAAGCCAGGATGAGCGGCACTAGGCTTTTTTTGCCTTGTATTTTGCCATTTTCAGCGCAACTACCTATAGTTCCACCCAAACAAAAGGGGTGCGCAAATGATCCGTCTCGTGAAAATTATCCTTGTTGTGTTTGTTGGGCTTCAGGGCCTGTTCTATTTTGTCTCTAATGTTGTGAATTTTGAATATGCACTGCTTGCCGTGGGCGAGGTTTTATCCCAGCGCGATAGCACCATTTATCAAAATTTGATTGTTCCGCCGATTACCAATCCGCTGATTACGAAAGCTGCTCTCATCTCGATCATGACCGGAGAGCTGTTGGTTGGACTCATTTCGTTTAAAGGGGCGTTCGACCTTTTCGCCGTGCGCCAAGCGTCAGCGGATATATTCAACAGTGCCAAGAAATACGCGATCCTCGGCTGCGCCATGGCGCTTATTGTGTGGTTCGGTTTTTTCACGGTGATAGGCACCGCGCTTTTGCAGATGTGGCAGGGTCAAGTCGGTGCCGGTTCGTTTGAAGGAGCGTTTATTTATTTGGGCACGAGCGCCTTTGTGATGATCTTCGTCAATCAGCCCGACGTTTAGACCCTATCTTGCTTTAACCCGATACGCACAGCGCCGCGCACCGGTGAGGATATGTACCTCCCGGGTGATGGTGATGTCTTTGCCCAACACATCGGAAAAGACCTGTAGCTCATTCGCGCATAGCTTTGTGCAGGCTTTGGCGGCGGAACAGATGGGGCAATGGTTTTCGACCAGCAACCAATCACGGCCCTCTTTTTTTGCCTCCGCCATATAGCCTTCATCAGCGCGCATGGCGGCCAAGCGTTTGACTTTGTCGCCGATGGATTTGGCGCTAGCCAACCGTTCGCGATAGGCCGCCCGTTGTAGATCCCCATGTTTGGTGATGACTTTTTCAAGGCCTTTGGCCCCAAACAATGTCTCTACTGATTTGATCATCTCGACGGCGAGGCTTTGATGGGCATCGGGGAAGATCCGCGCCGCATCATCGGTCAGTGCCCAAAGTTTTTGCGGGCGCCCTCGACCGTGTGCTTCCGATCGCGCCGCGACCAGCCCTTCAGCCTCTAAATCATAAAGATGCAACCGCGCCGCCATGGGCGTTACCGCAAGCGCGCCGCCCAACGCCGTCGCGGTTTGTTCACCTTCGCGTTTCAATAGATCAAGAATAGACCGGCGGGTCACACCGCTTTCGGACGATGTCGTGGCGGTCTTTTTCACGCCCTTTGTTTTCGGGCGTTTCTTCGGCTTATCGGTTTTCCCGATAGGGGTGTTCGATATATTGCGCATGGATTTTTATATAAAGCAATTGCTTTTGAAAACAATCCCTATTAATGAAAGGATATTCTTTATTTAATAGGAGGCAAAAATGACCAAGCCCAATGACCCCGGCACCCGCGCCCTGAAACTTGAACATCTCAATCTGGTGGTCACCGATATCGACCCGACGCTAAGCTTTTTGCAGGCGGCCTTTCCCGATTGGCGCATTCGCGGCGAGGGACGCGATGAATGGAAAGGCATGCCGCGGCGATGGCTGCATATTGGGGATGATGATTTTTATCTGACCTTGAATGATTTTGGCCGCGGCCGACAACGGGATCTCGCGAGCGCCGAGCCGGGTCTTGCCCATATCGGTTTCGAAGTGTCATCCCTTGAAGATCTGGCGACGCGATTGGAAAAAGCCGGACACACGCCCCATCATCAGGGCGCAGAACACCCCCACAGAAAAAACCTTTATTACATTGATGGTGAAGGCCTGGAATTCGAGTTCGTTGAATATCTTTCAACCAACCCAGCAGAGAGAAATTCCTATGCATGATGCTGGTGACTATGTTGAACATCTAAGGCGCATCTTTGACCGCCGCCGAAAACAAAAAGCGAAAGGTGCGGATGATCGCCGCGCCTCTCGCATCCTCGCTATCTTGGGCTCCGCCCGTCACAACGGCAACACAGCAGCGCTTACCGATGCTGTGTTCCAAAATCTGGACAATGCAGAAGTCGTCAATCTTATTGATTACCCAATCTCACCCTATGACTATGAAAAGAAAAACCGCAGAGATGGGTTTTTGAAGATCGTGAAAAAAATGGCGAAGGCGGAGGCGATTGTTTTCGCCTCCCCCGTCTATTGGTACACGATGAGCGGGCAAATGAAGATATTCTTTGATCGGATGACGGATTTAACCGATCGCTATAAACCCATTGGGCGTTCCCTCGCCGGAAAATCGGCTTTCCTGATTGCGACCAGCAATACACAAGACGCTCCACCAAGTTTTGAACCCCCTTTTGCTGACACGGCCCGCTATCTTGATATGCGTTGGGGCGGGATGCTGCATCTTCCTATGGGCAATCGTCTGGCCCCAACAGAAAAAAGCCAACATTTAGCAAAAGCTTTTGCCCGGCACATTGAAAGCGCCATGGCGGCGTCAGCTGAAAAAACGCTAAACTGTCAGCAACGCAAAACCGAGCAAGATACCCAACATAGCAGCCAAATATAAAATCACTGTGGCCATCATGCGCAGCGACGCCCCAACAAATGTTGAGCCATAAAAATTGCGCTCGCCCAACCAGCCAAGCAACAAGATGGCAGTTGCAATCACGATCGTGACGATCAAGCTAAAAATGCCAGATAATGTCTGTGCACGCGCGCCAACCATCACACCCACCGCCAATAAGGGCATCATCGCAGCGTGGAAATATAATGAATAGACCGCGTGATTGATCACTTGTCGTTTGGGGTGCAGCGCCATGTTAATCAGGGCAAACACGACCACCATCAACAACATCGCTTTCCCCGCTGCTGCGCTTAACCGTGCTTCCGCTGCCTCTGGGTCTGACAACATCCGATATTGGAGGGAGCCTGCCGCATCCGTTTCCTCTAACCGGCGCATCTCGTCGGGTGACAATGCCGGGGGGCGTTCAACCGATGGCGGGCGAAACAGCACAATCGAAATATTGGTTAGATCATCACTGTTTTGATCCGCTGATACCGCGCTCTCGACATTGACCGCCGTCGCATCAGCGGGCACGAGGCCAATCACCGCAATGCCCGATAGGGGACCAGAATGAAAAACAGGATACTGACGACAACATAAAGTCGAAATGGCGGTGCAAACTTTGCGCGCTCCCCATCCATATAGCGCCGTGCCACGGTGCCGGGCCTGAGATAGAGATCGCGAAAGCTAGTGAGCAATCGTCCGTCCCAAGAAAGGGAACTATCAACAATGTCTTTAAACAGCTGCATGGCCGGTTGTGACAGCGACGCTCTCGATTGACCGCATTGGGAACAATAGTGACCAGTGACCCGCGCACCGCAATTGTTGCAGCATGTCGCCCCTAAACCCTGTTCGTCTTGTGATTCGCCCATCTAATAAATAAAGCGCTTTCTTCGCGTGAGGTCAAAATCCAATGCTGATGCCCCTTATTTCTCCCAACAGTTTCCCTTATACACAATCATTACAGAATGGGGATGTGCATGATCTTGCGACGACTAGCAGCCGCTTTAAAACGTCAGGACTGGACGACAGTTGTGATTGAGTTTGGACTTGTCATCGCTGGTGTCTTGATCGCCTTGCAAGTCAACAATCTAAACATCGCGCGCCTCGGAAATATCGAAGAGCAGCGTTATTTGGTCCAGCTTAGTGCTGATTTTGAAACGATCGAAGCCAGCGCCCAAGACAGTGTAGAGTTTCATCGTGGAGCGTTGGACGGAATGACGATGGTCGTCAAAGCGATCAATAAAGGTACCATTGAGCCAGAAGAGCGCGCACTTTTTGAACGTGGGTTACGCGCTGCCTATGTCTATCAGACGAGCCATGACCATTCAGCAACGCTAGGGGAGATTTTTGCTAGCGGAAAAATTTCTCTTTTTCACGACAAAGAGTTGTTGCGCGCACTCATGAATTACAACGCCTACTTGGAACAACTAGAACAGGGCGTCAGTGCCATCAGATCCATCCAATCAGAATACACATCGGCCTTCACATCGACGTTTGATTATGATTTGAGTAATACGGATGATCTTGTTGGTGCAACATTTGTCATCTCAAAAATCGGCGACTATGACATTCGCGCCATGTCGCAGGACACAGCATTTCGCAATGCCGCCATCGAACTGCGAGAGACGCAGATATATTATTTGAACTGGCGCCTCAATATTTTAAACCATGTCCAAGAAATTCGCCGCCTCCTCGATGATAAGGATACCCCATAATGCTGCTGCGCCGTGTCATTGAACATGTAAAAACACAAAACTGGACCGCCGTTGCCCTCGACTTCGTCATTGTCGTCGTCGGTGTGTTTATGGGTATCCAAGTCTCTAATTGGAATGAAGCACGCCAACGTTTAGACCAAGAACAAGAGGTGTTGGCCAGCATCCTCGAAGACATTAAAAATGACAGAACAGAGTTAAGCTCCGGTCTCGACATGGCGCATCTTAATATCGATGCCACAAATTATGCCTTTGCTGCGGCGGGGCTACCCATGCTCGAAACCCTCACCATGCCAATCAATGATATTCCTGCCTTATCTGGCTTTGAGTTTAATATTCCGCCGCCCCGCGCTCTTACAGATGAGCAAAAGGCACGACTATGGTCTATTTCGATTGTGCGCTTTTATCCGACCCAGGCGGATTCTGCTTTTGATACTTTGGTCGCTGCGGGGGATTTATCGATCATTGACAATGCGGAGCTTATTCGTGAATTGCAACGATATAATCAAATGTGGGCGGCTTTAGAGAATTCACAAGTCCGAAGTTACCGCCCATTTCGCGATCAAGCATTATATACGGGACAGGAATTTGGATTGAGTCCATTCAGTAATATGAGCGAAGCCGATTATATCGCCCTTCTTAGAAGCGAACCGAAATTATCCAGTACGCTACGCACTATTTTGGAATATGGTGTGATCCATCACCGTCAAATGGAACGTGCAGATAAAGAAGCCATTGATCTAATCGAGATACTTGAAACGGAGATCCGTTAATGCTCCTGCGTCGCATCACTGAACATGTCAAAGCTCAAAACTGGACCGCCGTCGGCCTCGACTTCGTTATCGTTGTTGTCGGTGTATTTATCGGTATTCAAGTTGCGAACTGGAATGATGCGCGCGCAGAAGAGCAGCGCGAAAAAGAAGTCTTGGTTGAAATTCTCGATGATTTGAGAACGGATCATAATATACTTGAGAGCGCTATGGCGATGGCGAAGTTAAACATCGCTGCGTCGAACTATGTGTTGGCGGCAGCGAATATGTCGCCGGTTGAAAAAATTACTATTCCCGTTGACACGGTCCTCGGTGCCTCTGAATTCATTGCGCCGCAGCCAGAACCGATCCCGCCTGAATTCAAATCACAACTATGGAAAAGAATTACTATCCATTATTTTCCCACGCAAAGCGATTCAGCTTTCGATGCGCTTGTTGCGGACGGTAATCTTGGGCTGATAGCTGACAGAGATTTGGTTCGGGACCTGCAAAGATATAAATTACTGTGGCGCTCGTTAGAAGGGACGAATAATACAACGCTTCACCCTTTGCGGGACCAGACAGTATTTATCGGACAGCGATTTGGCCTCAGCCCCTTTCAGGAAATCGACGAACAATCGCTTTTAGCACTGTTTGACGAAAACCCGGAGCTTGTGGGTGCCATGCGAACATTGCTCGAATTCACATTCTTGCATCATGCCCAGATGGTCAACGCCTATCAACAATGCGATGAACTCATACAGCAAATAGAGGAAGCGCTAAAATAATGCTCCTGCGTCGCATCACCGAACATGTCAAAGCTCAAAACTGGACCGCGGTCGGCCTCGACTTCGTTATCGTTGTTGTCGGTGTGTTTGTCGGTCTGCAGGTACAAGATTGGGCGGAAGAACAAGATCGCCGCAAGACCGAACAAGTCTATACCTTTCGCCTCCATGACGAAGTCGCTGACCTCCAGAGGACACGTATGGAGTTGAGTGCACAGCGTCATCAAGTAAAAGACGATTTGACCACAGCAACGGCGCTGATTTTCGGCGATGATGACCGCGCACTCACAGCGGATGAATGTGATAGCATCGGATGGTCTTACGTGGTTTCAAACCCGACCGACGACCTGGCGTCGTTGATCGAACTTCAATCCTCTGGCGGATTATCCCTATTTCAAAATGAAGACGTGTTGTCGAAATTACGGACGTATTTACTGACTAGAGCCCGTGCTCGCGATTCTCATGCTGGCATTATCGATTCCATCATAGAGCTTCAGTCTGCGCACCCACAGCTTGTAAAGGTTTCAATTCCAACTGTTTTCTCAGAAACACCGAGCTTCGGTACATTCGACTGCGACCTCTCGGGCATGCGCAACAGCCAAGTGTTTTTGAATGATTATGACATCAACCAAACGAATTATGCTTTTCATGCGCGCGATGTTGGCCGGGTGGATAAAGGCCTTTTAGACCTCCATCAGGTTCTCGATGTGGTCCTGGACATCGCGCATGAGGAGACTGAATAATGCTCCTGCGTCGCATCACTGAACATGTGAAAGCCCAAAACTGGACCGCGGTCGGCCTCGACTTCGTCATTGTCGTTGTCGGTGTTTTTATCGGTATTCAAGTCTCGAATTGGAACGAGACCCGTGTTGACCGCGCTGATGAAGAGATATTCTTAGGACGGTTGCATGGTGATATCACCCGCGTTGAAGACTCGTCTTCGCGCGTGCGCACGCGTCGCATCGCCCTTATCGATGATCTGCGCAGCGCGGTAGAAACAGTGTTCACGACCCAATCGCCGAGAGATCTAACGGACGCGGAATGTTTCGCCATCGCGACCTCGCACTATTTCAACATCAATGTGCTCGGCTTGCCATCCCTTGTGGAGTTAACAAATTCCGGCCGGGTCGAGATCATTCGCGACAAAGAACTCAGTACCGCGCTGGTGGATTATCAACAACGATCTGACGCTCTCGCTGAGTCCGTTCTTATTCAAACGATGCAGATTAACAATATCGTCATGCTGAACCCTGCGCTCCTTCGTATTGCCCCAACATTTGACGCGGCCCTCGGTGAATTTCAGACGCTGGCAAGCTGTGATACGGCAGCGATACGCCAAGACCAAACTTTCCTCAATGCGCTGGCAGAAAATCTAGATGCCTATGATGCCTATCTTCGCGATGGTCTATTACCATGGAACCAACAGCTTCTCGAGATCCATCGCCTCGTTGATGCGTCACTAGAGATTACGCATTAGAATTCTATTGCATGAATGATGTAGCATCAGCGAATATGCGAATGCACTTATCCTAGTTGAATGGCAGCCTAAACGCGAAAAGGACAGTCAAAATGAGAATTACTACGCTAATCGTAATGGCTATTTTCCCCGCTGTATTTCTATCAAGCTGCAGCAAGACCCCGGGTGACGGAAGCAATCTAGAACGCAACAAAGAGATTGTTCGGCAGGCCGAACAGGCAATCAATCAAAGCGAGTTTGATCTTCTCAATCAATTTTATGCCGATGATTTTAAAAGATACTCGCAAGCAACGCCGGGTTTTGAAGAGGCAGACCGCGAAGATTTTATCAATATGATGCGCGGTTTTTTTGAGGCGTTCCCAGATGCGCAACAAACGTCAACATTATTGGTTGCCGAAGGTGACTATGTCGCCTTTTGGGGTGCATTTGAAGGAACACAACAAGGCCCCATGCCCCCATTCCCCGCAACCGGAATCTTTATGAGCTCAGACTATGCCGGCATTCACAGAATAGAAGATGGACGGATCGTCGAAACCTGGGTGACATGGGATAATATGTCGATGCTCAGTCAACTTGGGTTATTGCCAGAGCCAGGGTCAACGTCGCAATAAAAAACGGCGCACCCCTATTCGCACGCATCCTCTATGCCCGCTGCGCAGGCTTGATCATACAACGCATTGGCTTTCTCTACATTCTTCGCGACACCGAAGCCGTTTTCATATAAATGAGCCAGATTGGTGCAGCCATAGATAACGCCACCGTCGCAGGCGATTTGGTAAGCTGCCGCTGCAGTTTCGAAATCTTGCGCCACACCGTTTCCCTCTTCAAGCAGCGCGCCAAGATTATAACAGCCCTGGGGATGATTATCGTCACAGGCCCCGCGATAATAGCTGACGGCAAAGTCCAAATCTTTGTCAACGCCTAGGCCCAAAGCAAACATATCACCAAGATTGTTGCAGCCAAAGCCATCGCCACCGTCACAAGCAATTTGATAAAGATCCATCGCGCTATCTAAATCTTTTTCAATCCCGCGACCATTTTCAACCATGCTGCCGAGAAACCCACAGGCAAAAACGAAATCATTGTCACAGCCCTGGCGATAAAGCGCGACCGCTTTTTCTTCGTTCTTTTCAACGCCGATTCCCTCTACATATAAATTGCCGAGATCGTAGCAACCGATCATCTCGCCGCCGTCGCAGGCTTGGCGAAATAACTTCGCAGCCTGCGCATTATCATTCGCAGTCCCGATACCATGTCGATACATAAGCCCCAGATCAAAACAACCACGGGGATTTAAAGCATTGCAAGCCTGACGATAAAAATGGACTGATTGTTCGTCGTCTCTCTCAACACCCAGGCCATTGCGATAAAGATAGCCGAGATTACCACAACCAAACACGTCACCGCCGTCACATGCTTGTCGATATAGGGCCGCTGCGCGGGCTTCGTCTTTTTCCACCCCTAATCCATCCTGATACAGACCCCCAAGATCGTTGCAGCTTTCTACAGTGCCACCGTCGCAGGCGAGACGATAAACGCGCGCGGCGCGCACATTATCTTGTTCAATCCCCACGCCATTTTTGTACATCGCACCGAGTTTATGACACGCGTCAAAATCTCCATTCTTACAAGCGTCACTATGCGCAGCAGCCAGACCGGCAGTCGCCGTTTCTGCCTCGGACGCATTCTTAGAACACGCCGCCACGACCAAGCTTAGTGCGACAACAATAATAAGCGGTCCATAATTCATGATTGTTCCCCCATAGACGGCGTGCCGGCGCCAAATATTTCTACGCAGAGTTTAGCGCAATCGAGGGGGATGAGCCAGCGTGAACTGTAGGGGCGCAGCCGCGCATTATCTTGCGACGATAAAGACGCTGCAAAATTTAGAGAACGCGCCCTAATTATGCGCCACAATCAATGGGCAATCAGCAATGGGAATTGACTTTGCATCAGCATTTTTCGGGTGAAGCCACCTAAGATCACTTCTTGCCATCGCGCATGGGAGTAAGCGCCCATAACAATGATATCCGCATCACGCTTTTTGGCTTCTTCCAGAAATCTATCTTCGGCGTCTTCGCCTTTTTCCATTCGAATAGATAGGTGCGTTGCATTGACATTATGGAGCCGTAAGTAAGCCACCGCATCGGCAAGACTAGCGGCAAAACGTTTGCGTTCGCCCGCCATGGCGACGATCACAGAATCACAATCTTGCAAAATAGGGAGCGCCGCATTGATCGCACGCGCAGCCTCGCGCCCACCATCCCACGCCACCAGAGCGGTCTTTGGCATTTGTGAAAAATCACCATCATTATGAGTGACAAGCACAGGCCGTGCTGATTGAAACAACAAACGCTCCAAAACATCGAGCTCTAAGGGCGGTATTTCAACTTCGGATTTCCCAAAGACGACGAGATCCGCAGTTCGCGCCCGGGTCGCTAGCGACTGACCGATATCTCCCTCGAATGACGTCCAGCTGGCACTGGCACAAGGCAAATGTTCTTGTGGCGCATGGTCGAGCAATTGAATGGTTGCCGCAAGACATCGATCTTCAAATTGTTGCTTCAGTTTTTTCGTCGCCTCTTTTTGCGCCGCTTCTAACCGTTGAAGGCTTTCCGCCATCACCGTTACAGCCGTTGGGTAATAGGCCCCGCCAGGGAGCAATTTATCGAGACGTTCGTAACCATGGACAATGTCCATAAAGCTTTTGTTTTCTTTAGCGAGAACCGCCCCAGCCTGAAAAGCAATATCAGCCGTCTTGCTATCCAGAAACGGCACCATAATTTTTGCAAGCGTCATATGCCTCATCCTCCTAAAAATTTGCCAGGTCCGGTCGAAACAACAATGTCATCAGTTTTGAAATTGCGCGGAGAACGACAATCCCTCGCCTTTCCTACATGTAGGTACGAATTAAGGTGCGCCAATTGATCTGCATCAAAACCGAACCGACAATTCGACGCAGTATTTAGCCATAAGAATGCGAAGCATTGGCATCAGTGAATGCGCCAAAGTGACCCGCCACCATGTCAATTAGCATATCCATCCATACATAAGAGGAATACGGATAAACCGGGAGATATTGTGATGGCCTATGTGAAACGCACCCTGGCGGAAGGGGAAGACTATCTCTATCGCGCCCATTTCAATTGGACCTATGACGCTCTCAGTGTGTTTTGGTTTTTGATCGGTGCCATACCGGCCTTGTTTTGGGTCATCAATGCCGCACAAACCAACCCTCAACCTTTGAGCGGTTTCTTTTTGTTTCTAACTGGTATTAGTTTTTCCCTTGGCACGCTCCTCGCGCTATCACGCTATGTGCGCAAATGGACCACTGTTATTGCCGTCACCTCCAGGCGCTTAATTTTAAAGACTGGCCTGATTGCCCGGTCGAGCCATGAGATCGTTCTCGATGAAATCGAAGAAGTGTTTATCGCTCAACCCTTTTGGGGGCGCATCGCCGGCTTCGGCCAGCTTGAAGTGCGCGGCACCGGCGACGTTGTCATCGCCTTCCCGATTTTAGGCGAACCCATACGCGTGCGCCGGGAGATTGAGGCCGCCGTCATGCGCGCGCGAAATGTGCAAGCTGGGGCGGCCCCAGCCTAAGCCAGGGCCAATGCTGAAAAGCAACCCATGTGATACCCCTTATCGACGGGCATCCATAATCGCCACATGGGCGATGGACCATGTGTCATCAGTTTTTTCCAAAACGAAATGCAAATGGGTCCGGCGCAGGTTTTCTCCTTCGACGACGGACGGACCACGCGAGCCATCCGTATAAAGGTGAATGACCGCCGCATCATCGCCGAGATAGCGCCGGGAGATGGGGCGCATATTCCCAGACTCACTTTCCGACGCCGTTTTACGAAAGGCGGGGAACAGGCGCTCTTCCAAAAACACCGCCAAGGTGTCCCGCGATTGAAACATCCGGGCATAGGCATTGATCCATTCCACATTGGTGCTGTGGAGATCGGCAACGGTCTGCGCGTCTTCTGTGCCCCAGGCGGTTTGAAAATTGGACAACAGCGTATCAATCGCTGCCCCGTCCGCTTCACTCGCTGGCGCGCCATAGACCCGGTAGTCTGGAATCTCCCACCGCTCTTGCGCCACGGCGCCACTCACAAAACAGGGCACTAAAAGAGCGACCATCATTGCACCGAACTTGAACATCTATGTCTCCTCATTTACGATTTCGACGGTCATCGCCGTCATAGGGTGATACCCGTGCCGTAATCTGTGGCACCCCAAGAAGAAAAGCGGAGTGTCGCGGAGTGTCTGAAAAAGTCGCGAAAAGTCTGGATAGCGACAGCTCATCGCGAATGGTCGCGGCGCTGAAAGCCACCCGCATCGAAGTTTTCTATGCCATTGGGGTGCTGGTCTTCGCCTTATTGTTCTCCGCCGCTGGTGCCTATGACACCGATAAGGTTGGTTTCATCCATCGCTTTGCCATGTGGGCGGTTGTGGTCGGCTTGTTGATCGCGCAAACCGCTTTGTTATTTCGCGTTCTGACCCGCCTGCCTTTGCGGGTGCGCTTTGTCCTGATCCCGCTGGTGATGACCGCAGCGATGGCGGTCGAGGTTGAGTTGTTAAAATATACTGGCCTGGTCCCCCATGACCCGGACCCGATCTTGCCCTTTATCTTATTTCTCTCCCCTATCGTGATCCCGACCGTGATCGTGGTGTTGTTTGCAGAATTGTTTCAGGCCGCAAACGCGCCAGAGCCCACACAGACCATTTTAAACGAAGGCTCTATTGTCTGGGCCAATGCCAATGTGGCCTGGGTCCATGCGAGCGATCATTATCTTGAAGTAGGATTGCAATCTGGGGAGACCCATTTTGTCCGCGGGCGCATGAAAGACGCCGTCCCCCTGCTCGGGTCCCAAGGACAACAAGTACATCGGTCTTGGTGGGTCGCGCGCTCAGACGTGGACCGGGTTGAAACGAAAGGCCGCGACCGGGTGATCCTGGTCAAACAGGGAAAAGAAATCCCCATTGGTCGCTCACGCGTAGACGCCTTAAAAGCTGATGGTTGGTTTTAGGGAATGGGGAGCGTGGTATCGATGGTGGTTAGTCGGGATTTCTATCATGCAGATCATTTGAGTCCTTCAATTGTTTGAGAAGCGACTCTTTGCGCGAACTGGGTGATATATCGACGAGAAGAATTCGTTTTTCAGTGATTGCACGATGATGGGCGGCATGTTGAGCAAACCAAAAAACTTCCTCTAGTGGTTCATCATCATGCCAAGTTGTCGTCACGAATTTCTCATCGGGAACTTCGCCAAAATCGAATGCCTGAAGGTTGGCGTAATCAACGCTATCGTCCCAAAGGGCACACTCGTCCCCCCAAGCCATCATGTAGAGACAACCGGACTTCACCAACCAATCACTGACGGTGTCCCGCCAACTGGCTTCAACCGATGACTCAATGATTATAATAGCCATAAATGGCTTTTGAACTTTTATGGTCGGAAGTTCAGAGCCTGATGGAATATGTATGTAGGCGGGTTTCATAAATGCTCTGCGGTGCCCTATAGAAACTTTCGCAAATGGTATTTCTACTGACCTTCACCGTGCAATCATTTACCCCGCACCGCAACATCCCCCTATCCCCCGCCATTACCAGAGCCATCTAAGTTTCTTCGCCCGCCCGCTTGGTGTCAGGCCCGTCCCGGCCTATATAGATTGGTGGGAGGGGTATGTTTAAACAAACGCGATATTTTCGGTGGCTCATCCTGCTATTCACAGTAGTGGTTGAGGCCTTTGCCTTTTGGTATGGCGGTGCCCCCGTTGACCCAGCGTTGACCTTTTCCCAAGCGGTTACGGAAAAACTCCGTGACCCGATCGCTTGGACATGGGTTGGTTGGGCGTCTTTAAGCATGGCCTGGCTTTGGGCTGAATTGGCATTCGTCTTTTTCTCTGACGGTCGGCGCGCGCGCGCCTTGTTAAGTCGCAGCGGCCATGAAGAACTAATCTATGATACAGGCGTTCACTGGCTGGTATTGCTGCGCGACATTCACCTCAACCAATTAAATGATGGGGAGGAAACACGCCTTGAAGAAGGTTTGTTCCCAAATAACGCAAAACGTTCTTTTGCCTGGTATGCGATTTGGCTGCCTATCTTATTGGCGATCGCAACCTTACTCTATTTTCTGGGCTGGGCTGCATGGTCATTGCGCCAAGTGCCAGACATCGTTGAGACATGGCTCGCCAGTGGACAAATATGGATGGAAGAGCGCCTGACCGGGCCCGCCTCTATCATCAGTGACCCGCTTATTGCTGTCGCATCGCAACTGACCCTTGGTTTGCAAACCCTTCATGGCTTGGCGAGAGACAATGGCTTGATCACCCTTGGAGCAATCATCGCGATTTGGTTTGTGGCGCGGGTTTTGGCGCGGGGCACTGACGCCTTGCCATTGGTGCCATACATATTCAAATTACTCGCGCGATTTTCGGTGCTCGCCGGATTGTTCGCCCTGTTCTCAACACCTTGGTTTGATTGGTTAGCGCCGCTTTATTCGATCGCGCCCCATCATGGCATTGTTGCCATGGGTTTTTTCCCCTTGACCCTCGCCAGCGCGTTTTACTTCCCCCATATTTTGTTCTGGAGCTCTTGGCGTTACGCGATCTTGCGCGACCGCGAGACCTATGACGCCACATTGATGCGCCTTGGGGGTGTCTTTAACAGCTTGCAACAACGCATCAATCTGCATCGCATTGTCGACACAGATATTTTCCAAATGTGGTGGCAACGCCTATTCAATGTGGGCGATATTGAACTGAAACAGATGGGTGGCGGTGAGCCGGAACGGGTACGCCATGTCTATGGCCCCAACATCCTTCTGGATGAAATTCGCAACGCCATCCGCGAAGGCA
>JAJFGD010000155.1 GCA_021776315.1 Hyphococcus sp.
GCGAACCCGCGCGCACGGCGCGCTGCAAAAGCGTTGAAAGAACTCGGTGCACACCCGACAACCGGAGATCCTGTCAATGTGATGGACGGCCGATATGGCCCTTACGTCAAACACCAGAAAACCAATGCAACGCTGCCTAACGGGACAGAACCAGAATCCGTGACGCTAGAACAAGCGCTTGAACTGATCGCTGCGAAAGAAAAGAAACCGGCCCGCAAGAAAGCAACAAAGAAAAAAGCAACAAAAAAGAAGACGACGAAGAAAAAGGCCACCAAAAAGGCAGCCAAGAAAAAGGCACCTGCCAAAAAGAAGGCGACAAAAAAGAAAGCCGCCACCAAGAAAAAGGCAACAGCAGAAAGAGCTTAGGCGCAATTTAAAGCCTTTAGTCGTGGTCGCCGCAAACTGCTGAAAATTTGCATAGCGGCCTTAACTTTTGTCTATCGTCACAGCATTATGCTTCCTGTCAGTGCCGCTGACAGGAAGTTTTTGTATATGCGTAATGTCATAATTGCCTTGTTGATCTTCACGCTGACAGCGTGTGTGAATGCGCCTAAACCAGGCCAGCAAGGCACCGTAATATCGGAATCGTTGAAAGTATGCAGCGGGCTGCGCATCTCCAATGCACCGGACACCGACAACAAAAAACACCTGGTCGACTATTCAACGAAAGCTCAAATTGTCGGTGTTTCCCTTTTTCGCGCACCTGTGAATGCCTGCGTTTCTTCAGGGTATGGTCCAAGGCGCGGTGGCGCGGGACCATTCCACCGGGGGGTCGATCTTTATACGGGCAATCCGACGCCAATTTATGCTGGTGGCGATGGAACCGTGGAAGATGTCAAGACCATGCGTGGCTATGGAAAAACCGTCACCATACGCCACAACAAAAAGCTCATTACACGTTACGCTCACCTCTCGCGCTACGCATCGGGACTTCGCCCCGGTGATCAGGTCGTCCAAGGACAGTATATCGGCAATACAGGTGAAACGGGGAACGCCACCGCCGTGCATCTTCACTATGAAGTTTGGGTCAATGGAAAAGCTAAAAACCCACTGACCATGGGGCGCTAATTTACGACCATCACAATTTATCGACACATGACACCAGCAATCGTTCGCGCTTGCTGACGAAGCATGCTACGCCACGACAATCGATGCACCGTTTACTATTGAAAGTTACCCCTTGGCCCGACGCTCAAAACCCGGTTCGGCTAGCGCAACCGAAACGCCTCTTCCCTCTAAGAAAGACATTCTCACTTATGTGAAAGCCAATGACGGCAACGTCGTTCGGCGGGAAGTTGCGCGTGCCTTCAATATTAAGGGGGCCGCACGGGCCGATCTGCGTGCACTCCTCAAAGAGATGGATGCAGAAGGGTCGATCAACCTGAAGGGCGGTAAACGGATTGAGCAAAGCGGCACCTTACCACCAGTTGCCCCAATTGATGTGATGTCGGTCGACGATGATGGCGACCTTTTATGCATGCCTGCTAATTGGCGCGGCGATGACGAACCGCCAATGATCCGCCTTTACGCAAGACGCGCCGAAAAGCTAAAGCCTGTTCCTGGCGTTGGTGACCGCTTGCTTGCGCGCCTTAAACCAGCCGGGGATAGTAGCTTTGAAGCCGACGTCATCAAACCGATCGGTAAAGGGGCGCATCGCTTCTTAGCGGTCTTTCGAAAACGTCGACGGGGTGGAATGGCGGACCCCGTAGAACGCCGAGCACGTGACAAATTTACAATCGATCCAGGTGATGAAGGACAAGCAAAAGATGGCGACCTTGTTTGGCTAGAAACGAAAAACGCCCGCGGTTACGGACCCAAAAAAGCGCGTATTCGAAGCGTCGCCGGTCATATCGACGACAAAAATGCCTATTCCACGATCGCTCTTGCCAATCACGGAATTCCGACAGTTTTTCCACCGGGTGTGATTGCTGAAGCGGATAAAGCAAAACTGCCAGCCCTTGGTGACCGTGTTGATCTTCGTGACATACCCCTGTTCACGATCGACCCGGCAGATGCGAAGGACCATGATGACGCGGTCTTTGCTGAACCAGACCCCAATCCAGAAAATTCCGGTGGCTTTCGCGTCATTGTCGCGATTGCTGATGTAAGTTTTTTTGTCAGCCCTGGGAGCGCCTTAGACAAAGAGGCAATTAAACGCGGAAACTCAACGTACTTGCCCGACCGCGTTGTGCCGATGTTGCCAGAGCGTTTATCGAACGACCTTTGTTCATTGCGGGAAAATGTTGATCGCCCCTGCCTCGCCGTTGAAATGATTATTGACAAAGGCGGTGTCAAAAAAAGCCAACGATTTATGCGGGCCATCATGCGGTCCCATGCCAAGCTTTCTTATGAAGATGCGCAAGCCATTAATGACGGCGGGTCGGCATCGCCAAAAATAAAAACGGCTATCAAAAATCTCTATGCCGCCTTTCACATCCGTTGGAAAGAACGCACGAAGCGCGCTCCGCTTGATTTGGACTTGCCCGAACGTAAAATTATTTTGAACGATTCTGGTGAGGTTCACAAAGTCATTAAGCGTGAGCGCTTTGACGCTCATCGGGTCATTGAGGAATTCATGATCCTCGCTAATGTCGCGGCAGCAGAAGCCTTAGAGCGGGCCCGAACACCTTTGATCTACCGCGTGCATGCGGATCCCGACCCTGAAAAATTAGAAGCAGTACGCGATTATCTCGGTACCCTTGATTATTCATTGACCAAAGGTGGATCAGTACGCCCGGCCAATTTTAATCAGCTTTTGAAAATTGCCGCTGATCGCGACCAAAAAGAAATGGTGTCAGAGGTGGTGCTGCGCTCGCAACGCCAAGCCGTCTATGAGACCGACAATGCAGGGCACTTCGGGCTCAATCTGCCACGATATGCCCACTTCACATCACCTATCCGTCGATATGCGGATCTCGTTGTCCACCGTGCACTTGTCAAAGCATTTAAGCTCGGAGACCATGGGCAATCGGCACAAGAAGCAGCAGAACTACCGCAAATTGCCCAACAAATTTCAGACCTTGAACGTCGCGCCATCGCAGCGGAACGTGAATCAAATGATCGCTATCTCGCTGGCTTCTTGGAGGGGCGCATTGGCGATGAATTTACTGCACGCATTCGCGGTGTCACCAAGTTCGGCCTTTTCATCATGTTGGATGAAACGGGTGCGGATGGATTTATTCCTATGCGCACCCTCGGCTTTGAACGGTTCCGGTTTGAAGAACGTGACCATGCGGTGATTGGCGAAAGCTCAGGCGGCATGTTCCGACTAGGGCAAGCAGTTGAAGTGCGCCTTGCCGAGGCAACACCCCTTACTGGTGGCTTGCGTTTTGAAATGCTCAGCGACCCCCTTCCTGGCGAAGGTAGTCCTCGCAGAAAGGGTCCAACAAAAAAGCGAAATGCTGGCAAAAAAAAGAAAACCGCCAAGCGAACGACAACAGCAAAAACAGCAAAACCAAAAAAGAAAAAGCGCAAAAGAGGCAACGCTAAACCGAGGCGTGACTAAGGTTTGTGTACCACTGGCTCTTGCCCATCGAGCCCCCATACACGCAAAGCAAACGCATAAAGATGCGCACGCTCGTCGAGTTGCTCAAACCGTGCTGCTGATCCGCCATGCCCAGCACCCATATTCATTCGCAGAACAAATGGCCCCCCCTTTGCTTGATCACGCAGCTTCGCAATCCATTTGGTCGGCTCCCAATAGGTAACGCGATAATCAGTCAAACCACCGGTCGCCATTATCGGCGGGTATTCGTGATCCGCTATGTTATCATATGGGGAATATGTTGAGATCAGTTGGAAGTCATCAGCGCTTGTGATCGGGTTGCCCCACTCTTCCCATTCTGGCGGGGTCAGCGGTAGATCGGCATCAGAAATGGTGTTGATCACATCTACAAATGGTACCGCAGCAATCACACCGCCAAACAAATCGGGGCGTAAATTTACGCTGGCACCGACCAATAGCCCCCCTGCACTGCCGCCAAAAATAACGATTTTCTTTTTAGCTGTGTAACCTTTCTCAATGAGTGTTTCACCGACCGTAATGAAATCTGTGAACGTGTTCATCTTTTTCTTGAGCTTGCCATCGAGATACCATTGCCGACCTTTGTCTGCACCACCCCGAATATGGGCGACGGCGTAAACGGCACCGCGATCAACAAGCGGCAAGATATTCGTAGAAAATCCGGATGGCATTGAAATGCCGTATGACCCATATCCGTAAAGTAACGCTGGTGCGGATCCATCGAGCGGTGTCGACCTCAATCGTATAATCGTAACTGGAATTTCAGCGCCGTCCGATGCCAGAGCCGTCATTCGCTCAACCGCATATAAAGATGGGTCGTGACCACTTGGCACTGTTTGGGTTTTACGCAATTTGCGTTGTCGAGACGCCATATCATAGTCAAACGTTTGTCGCGGCGTTGATGGAGATTCAAATGTGAAACGCAAGTTTTTCGTATCATACTCATAGCCTGCGCTCATGCTGAGGCTGTACGCCGCCTCATCAAAAGCAATCACATGTTCTTCGCCTGAATAGGTCGCAATCACGATGCGTGGCAGCGCATTTTCGCGCTCCAGGCGCACAATATAGTCTTTAAACGTAGTGATCGTGACGATCTGCGTTCCGGCATGGTGACTGCGCCATTCTTCCCATTGATTGCGGCCTGGATTGGTAATCGCAGTCTTTACGATCTTAAAATCAACGGCCCCGTCAGCATTAGTCATGATATAAAAATCATTACCATGATGATCCGGGTAATACTCGACCCCTGTTTCCCGTGGGGCAATCAGTATTGGTTCCATTTCGGGTGTGCCGGCTCGAATATACCTGACTTCACTTGTAATCTGAGAGCCTGAGGTGATGAATATATATGCACCGCTTTGACTTTTTGAGATTTGCAGAAAATATCCGTCATCGGGCTCTTCATAGATGACCTTGTCCGTTTCCGGACGATCCCCTAAGCGGTGAAATTTTACCCGTTTAGGGCGTTGATTGTCATCGCGCTCCACATAGAAAAATGATTTTGAGTCTGCAGACCAAACGGCACCGCCGTCGTCTGCGCTCTCTATGACATCATCATAGTCTTTTCCGGTTTCAATATCTCGCACGCCAATTGAAAAGTATTCTGACCCCAATCGATCCACAGCATAGGCAATCAACCGATGGTCTGGACTGTGGGCGATCGCGCCAATATCAAAAAACTTTGCGTCGCCGCGCTCGTGATCACCCTCAAATAGTTTTTGTTCTGCACTTCCGCCGACCGGTGCCCGTACAAATGTTGGGTATTCGCCCCCTTCATTGTATTTCGACCAATAAGCCCAGTCCCCGTCTTTCGCCGGTACTGACGATTCATCCTCCTTGATACGGCCTCGCATTTCCTTGAAAAGTTTTTTGCGCAACGGCTCTAATTCGTCTGTCAGCGTCTCGTAATATTTGTTTTCCGCTTCAATTGCGCCGCGAATGTCAGCAGATAAGACTGACGAATCTCGCAATACGTCTTGCCATTTCTCGTCGCGCAACCACGCATAGTCATCGATGCTTGCTACCCCATGACGCTCCGTCCGTACCGGTCGTTTTTCGACTGACGGTGGATCAATTTTTGTCATTTTGGGAAAGGCAGGATGATGGGTCATTGAACGAACTTTCTGAGAATACCGGAGGGCACATTAACGAAGGCATTTCTTAAAGGCGTTGCTTAGTAAGAGGCAATATCGCGCCTCTGATAGTTGAGCTATATTCACCGGAAAGCCATATAGGCCATTGTTTCACCTTGTTTTTCCTGACATCCTTGGTTGAAGAGAAAGCGAAACGGAAAATTAGGGTGGCAGTCGTCGCCAACAGTCCCTATGTCCGCTTCTAGAGTAAGGAGTTGCCCGCATATGAAAATCGTCCCCATCGCCCTCGTCAGCTTCACCATGGTTGTGATTGCTGCACTCGCTGCAACCCGCAGCACCGCAGCTGAGGAAACCACCACCTATTCTGATTTTGCTGTTTTCGCCGGTGGGTGTTTTTGGTGTGTCGAAGCTGACTTCGAAAAGCTCGACGGCGTTGGCGATGTGGTCTCAGGCTATACCGGCGGCACAATGCCGAACCCGACCTATCGCGATCACACTGGCCATATTGAAGCGGCACGCATTCCTTATGATCCAAATGTTATTAGCTATCGCGAACTCGCTGATTACTTTTTTCGCCATGTAGACCCATTAGACGATGGCGGCCAGTTTTGCGATCGCGGGCACTCTTATACAACGGCCATCTTTTATGATGGTGACGAACAGGCCGCCGATGCGCAAGCCTCGAAATCAGATGCTGAAAGTGAACTGGGCGAAACGGTCGTCACGCCTATCGAGGCTCTAACCGAATTTTGGGTAGCGGAAGATTACCACCAGGATTACTATAAAAAGAATCCACTGCGATACAAATTATACCGAACGGGATGTGGCCGTGACCGGCGCGTCAAACAAATTTGGGGCGGATAAAATAAGGTTGTCGAGTCTTGAACGAATTGACCGGCCATGCGCGCGAAATGCGAACATGGCCGGTAATCGGTTTATCTATTCGTCTGAATCGTTGTCTTCACCAGGTACCGGGAAGCCACGATCACGCATAAGCGGCTCAATGCCAGCATCACGCCCGCGGAACAGGCGATATGCTTCCGCCGGATCGATTGCATTTCGTGGTGCAAACAAATAATCGACGAGGCGACGCGATACGTCTTTGTCATAGAAGCCACCAGGGGCCTCTGCAAAGGCCTCTGCCGCATCTGAGGTCAAGACATCAGCCCACATATAGCCGTAATAACCAGCGGAATAGCCTTCACCAGAGAACGCATGACCAAAATGCGGAGATCGGTGACGCATCACCAATTCTGTCGGCATATTAAGCTCAGCAAGCGTCTCACGCTCGAAGGCGTCGGGGTCGATTCCAGTTGGGTCAACTGAATGGTAGCGCATATCCATCAATGCTGACGCAAGATATTCCGTCGTTGCAAAGCCCTGATTGAATGTTGCTGCAGCTTTAATCTTTGCCACCAATTCCACCGGGATTGGTTCGCCCGTTTCATAATGAACGAGGTAGTTGTCAATAACCTCATCGGTCGACAACCAACGCTCCAATAATTGTGATTGGAACTCCGTATAGTCACGCACGCCGCCATTTAGCGTTGGGTAATCCACATTTGATGAAAGGTAATGCAATGCATGACCAAACTCGTGGAAGAACGTTTCCGCATCATCCCAAGATATCAATACGGGTTCACCTGGCGCGCCTTTAACAAAGTTAGAGTTGTTTGACCCTAGCGGCGTTTTCTTGATGCTGCCTAACGTGTCGTGGCTTCGATAGCTTGTTGCCCACGCACCAGATCGTTTGCCAGGTCGTGAGAATGGATCAAGATACCAAAGGCCAATTGGATGACCTGATGTTTTGTCTGTGACTTCCCAGACCTTCACATCTTCATGCCAAACTGGCACGGAACCTTCTGGCACGGCGTCAAAGGCAAAGTTGAAGAGCTCACCAGCCACAAAGAACATCGCTTCTCGTAGATTATCGAGTTGCAAATATTGTTTTACCTCATCGGAATCGAGATCATATTTCGCCTGCCGTACTTTCTCCATGTAGTAGCGATAGTCCCAAGGTTCGATTTGAAAACCGCCCCCTTCAGCATCGACTAGGGCTTGCATTTCAGCAACTTCTTCGGCAACCCGGCCAATCGCTGCGGGCCAAACTGCTTCCATCAATGCAATCGCATTTTCCGGCTGTTTTGCCATACGGTTTTGAAGACGCCATTCTGCATAATTGTCATACCCAAGAAGGCCAACACGCTCATTACGAAGCTGCAGGATTTCTGCAATGATCGCGTTGTTGTCGTTCTCATCGCCATTGTCACCGCGATTGTAATAAGTGCGCCATACAGTTTCACGCAGATCGCGCTCATCGGAATAGTTTAAAAACGGGTCCATCGAGGACCGCGTATTTGTGATCGCATATTCGCCATCACGCTCTCGGTCGGTCGCCGCCGCTGCAGAAGCATTGGCAAAAGATTCAGGCAGGCCACTCAGCTGATCCGCGGTGATGTAAGTGACATAACCCTCTTCATCGGCAAGCACATTATTGCCAAATTGGGTATGCAATGCTGCTAGGCGTTTGTTGATTTCGCCGTAACGCTCTTTGGCTTCCCCTTCTAAAGTGGCACCATTTGATGCGAACTGGTCGTAGGTGAGCCAAACCAAGCGTTGCTGCGCCGCTGACAAATTGTCTTTTTCAGGGCTTTCGTAAATAGATTTTACCCGTGCAAAGAGATTTTCATTTTGTGTGATCGTTGTGAAAAACTCCGAGAGTTTTGGTGCCATCTCGCCTTGTATCGCTCTAAACTCTGGCGATGACATATTTGATGACCAAATTCCCCAATAGGTGAATACCCGACCTAGATCGTCGCCGGTTTTTTCGAGCGCGACAATCGTGTTGCCAAAAGTTGGCGCATCTGGGTTATTGGCGATGGCATCAATTTCAGCCAACTGTTTTTCCATACCTGTTTCGAGTGCAGTCTTGAGGCCAGCAAGGTCCATCTCATCGAAATGCGGCACACCCTGATATGGGCCGTCATATGCCGAGAGAAGCTTTGCAGCCTCCGCACTAGGCGCTTCAAAAGTTGCAAGACCATCTAATACGGCTGATGCTTCCGCATCCATTGCGGCCATTGGGTCTACAATGTCATCATCCATAGAATCATTGGTCCCAGTAGGCGCTGGTGTGCTTTCACCAATTTGATCACATGCAGCGAGTGCAGTCAGAATGGCAAGCGAAGATACAAGTGATTTGATCCGCATTTGGCGGCTCCTTTTTAAAGCTGATAAAACCCCGATGGCACGGGCCTACAACGCCCGTGCGAAAAATTGGACGCATGGTGCTGCCGGTGGGGCTTTCTTGCAAGCCGACAACTCAGGTTTTTGCTCGGTTTAACGCAATTTCGGCTCAGTTCATCCATGATTTTACCGGTTCCTGCTGCCTTTCGGCATGCCCACGCCTGCCGAGAGTTGTTGCGGCCGGTCTGATCGATGGCTATATAGGCCCCGCGGGTAACACCGCAGAACATGAATCTTCGGGGCGGGGTGAAAGTCCCCACCGGCGGTAATGCAGGGAAATTTCCTGACGAGCCCGCGAGCGGCAGCGCAGATATAGCGCTAATGCAGATCCTGGTGAGAGCCCAGAGCCGACGGTCATAGTCCGGATGGTAGAAGATTCGAGGATGCAAGGTCGCTCACGCGTCGACGCCCGTAATGGGTCTTGATGTTTATGAGTGCGGCCGAATTCCTTGATGTGACCCCTAAGACAATTGTTTTTTTGATTGGCTTTGACCGTTTGGTCGAGGGGTTTTTGATGAGCGTCACGCTGGAACAAGATATTGAGTTTATGACGGAGGCACTAGCGCTTGCTGCGTGTGGTGCTGGTCAAACGTCGCCAAATCCAATGGTCGGTTGCGTGCTTGTTCGTGACGGCAAAATCATCGGCAAAGGCTGGCATGAAGCGCCGGGAAAAGCCCATGCTGAAGTCGCGGCGATTACCGATGCTGGTGAAGCAGCGCGCGGTGCCACCGCCTATGTGACATTGGAACCATGCAATCACACGGGACGGACTGGTCCATGCACCGAGGCACTAATCGAAGCAGGTGTTGCCGAAGTTGTTTACGCACTTTCTGACCCCAACCCCATCGCGGCCTTCGGTGGTGAACGCCTAACTGCTGCTGGTATCAAAGTTCGCAGTGATGTTTGCACAAACGAAGCGCAAGATCTCAATCGCGGGTGGATGCATTCGGTTACGCATAAGCGTCCCTACGTCATTGGCAAAACCGCGATGAGCCTAGACGGTCGTATTTCGACGTCGTCCGGCGAAAGCAAATGGATTACGAGCGAGGCTAGTCGTAAGCGCGCCCATCAACTGCGTAAATTTTCCGATGCTATTATTGTCGGCGCAGAAACGGTGATAGCCGACGACCCTGCCCTTACTGCGCGCAATGGCGAAGAAACAAAATTCCCACTACGTGTGATCATGGATTCGACGGGGCGTACGCCGCCAGGTGCCAAAGCTTACGAACGAACAGGAAAAAGCGCTCTGATCATCACCACGAAAAATGCACCTCACCGCATGATTGAAGCATATCGTGAGATCGGTGCAGAGCCGATCTTACTGCCGCCCGGGGCAGACGGCCGCCCCGAACCAGTCGATGTTTTAGAAACACTTCATGAGCGCGGAATTGTGAACATATTGGTTGAAGGCGGCGGCGCAATCCTTGGTGCGTTTTTCGATGCCGACCTTATTGATGAATTGCATCTTTTCATTGCGCCTAAACTGATCGGTGGTGGAAAGCCCGCGTTCGGCGGACATGGAATCGATCAGTTACAAGACTCAGAGCGATTTGTTTTTGCCGATGCAGAACAACTTGGTGCGGACAGATTTTTGCGCGCGATGCGACGCAGGGAGACATCCTAATGTTTACCGGCCTTATCGAAGAAATTGGCAATGTTGCAGCCATTCAACAAACTGAAAAGAGTTATGATCTGACCGTCAAAGCACAAACAGTGTTGGATGGCGTCAAGCTTGGTGACTCAATCGCCATAAACGGCGTCTGCTTGACCGTCACAACTTTTGACACTGATACATTCACGGTTGGTCTGGCACCTGAAACATTAAAGCGTACCAACCTTGGCGACCTCACAGAATGCACGCCAGTTAATTTGGAACGATCGCTTCTTCCCACAACAAGACTTGGTGGGCATTTCGTTCAAGGTCATGTGGATACAACTGGCACTATTACATCGTTCCGTCCGGACAATGATGCATTGTGGCTGACTGTGGAAACCACACCCGAATTGATGCGTTACATTGTGACCAAAGGCTATATCGCTATCGATGGCACATCATTGACTGTTGTTGATACGGGTCCTGACTGGTTCAACGTTACGTTGATCAAATATTCGCAATCAAAAATCACCCTGCCACTCAAAAATGTAGGCGACCAGGTCAATCTCGAAGTCGATATCCTATCGAAATACATGGATCGGCTGACCCAAGAACGGACAGAGAAAAACCTGTCCCCAGAATTTCTTCAAAAACACGGATTTATTAAAGAAGGAGCACGCTGATGCCCATAGCATCCGCCTCTGAGGCTATTGAAGCATTTAAGACCGGGGAAATTGTCATCATTGTTGATGACGAGGATCGCGAAAATGAAGGGGATCTCGCCATCGCGGCAGATTTCGTCACCGCGGAGAACGTCAACTTCTTCGCCAAAGAAGGTCGCGGCCTAGTCTGTTGTGCAATGGCACCAGAACTCATCGACAAGTTTGGTTTGCCATTGATGGTTCCCCATAAAGAAAATAGATCTGGTTTTGGGACCGCGTTTACAGTTTCTGTGGAAGCTGCTGAAGGTGTCACCACCGGCATCTCGGCGCATGATCGTGCACATACAATTCAAACACTTATTGATCCAAAGGCTGCGCGCGGCGACATTGTCATGCCAGGCCATACATTTCCGTTGCGCGCCCAAGAAGGCGGCGTTCTAAAACGCGGTGGACAAACCGAAGCCAGTGTTGACCTTTCAATCCTAGCAGGCCTCACCCCGGCGGCGATGATCTGTGAGGTTATGAATGATGATGGCTCAATGGCCCGCCTACCCGATCTTGAGATTTTTGCGGAACGCCATGGGCTGAAGATTGTTTCCGTTAAAGCTTTGCAAGATTTCCGACAATCTACGGAACAAATGGGCGGCGCATTGCGCGCTGCCAGCTAGGAGTACGAGTAATGGGACAGATTTTCGAAGGCGACATGAATGGCAGCGGATTGCGCATCGCGATTGTCGCGACCCGTTGGAATGAGTTTATTGTCGAGCGTTTAACGGCGGGTGCGCAAGACGCCCTAAACCGTCACGGGGTGAGAAAAGATGCCATTGATGTAGCGATGGCACCGGGGGCCTATGAAGTGCCATTTGTCGCCAAAAAATTGGCCGCATCCGGGCGCTATCATGGCGTCGTGACACTTGGCTGTGTCATCCGCGGTGCAACACCTCACTTCGATTATGTCGCTAGCGAAGCGGCCAGTGGTGTCAGCGCCGCGGCACGTGAGACGGGCGTACCAATCTCATTTGGGGTGCTTACCGTAGACAGTATTGAACAAGCGATTGAACGCGCTGGCACCAAAGCCGGAAATAAAGGGGCTGAGGCTGCTCTGGCCTTGCTTGAAACCATTAATCTTTGCCGGTCTATCGAAGGCCGTTCTAGTGAGGAGGCGTAAATGAGCGCTGAAACAATTCAACTCAAACAGCCCACCAATGATCAAGATCGCCCATCGCGAGTGATGGCTGAAGAAGCGGTCAAAACACTGTTGGCTTATTTTGGTGAGGATCCAAAACGAGAAGGCTTGGTCGATACACCGCGCCGTTTTGTTGACGCCTATGAAGAGTTTCTTTGTGGGTATAGCGAGGACCCTGTGTCAATCTTGTCGCGTACTTTCGAAGAAGTCGAAGGTTATCAAGACATCGTCTTGATGCGTGATATTCGCTTTGAAAGTCATTGCGAACACCATATTCAACCGATGATTGGTACGGCCCATGTCGCCTATCTCCCATCAAATCGGGTTGTTGGCATTTCAAAATTAGCACGCGTTGTTGATGCGTTTGCACGGCGCCTTCAAAGTCAGGAAATTCTCACTAATCAGATTGCCCATGCTGTTGAAACCGCCTTGCAACCGCGCGGCGTTGCGGTCCTATTGGAAGCGGAACACCAGTGCATTTCAACGCGGGGCATTCACAAAACAGGCGTTGCTTGTGTGACCCGCGCTATGACCGGTGAATTTCAAACAGATCATCGCGCAGAAGACCGATTCATGCGCTTGGTCGGCAAATAACCTAGCCGACCAAAAACTGACTTTTGCGTTGGTCAAATTCGAAGCGCCCCTACATCCGTTCGGGCGCTTCAATTCCCAATAATTCAAGAGTAAGGTGTAGCTGATCACCAACTACGCCGACCAATGAAAGTCGTGATGCACGAACCACATCATCTTTCTCATCGACGATTCGGCAGGCCGCGTAGAATTTCGAAAATGCCTGCGCCAAAACAAAAGCATGGTCGCAAAGAATATGTGGCATTCGGCGCGAATGCGCCTCACGAATACTTTGACCAAATGAAAGCAAGACCAAAGCGAGGTCTCGCTCTTCGGGTGTTGCCAGCGCGATATCACCTGGCTCGCCGGCACCAGCGGCACGCGCTTTCGCCAATACTGAATGAACCCGCACGCCTGCATAAAGCAGATAAGGCCCGGTTTTGCCTTCAAAGGCCGTAAAACGGTCGACGTCAAAAATGTAATCACTTGTTCTTGTATTCGAAAGGTCAGCAAATTTCAGTGCAGCAATGCCCACCTTGCGGGCAATGTCTGCAACCTCATCCTCGCCATAACCCTCGCCCAAACCGCTTTCTGCAAGTCGCTCGCGTGCGCGCGTAGTGACCTGATCAATTAAGTGGCGCAATTTTAGGACGCCCCCGTCCCGGGTTTTGAATGGCTTGCCATCCTTACCGTTCATCGTTCCAAAGCCGATATGTTCTAATCGGTCTTCCGGAAAAATGCCGGCGAGCGCCGATGCCCGAAACACTTGTTCAAAATGTAGTGATTGGCGTTGATCAACAACATAGAGAATGCGGTCTGGGTTTTCGCTCTGCTTTCGGTCAACTATAGTTGCAAGGTCGGTCGTTCCGTAAAGAACGCTGCCATCCGATTTAAATAGGATTAGCGGTGGAATTTCCTTCTTGTCGTCATCGCGAGCGACACGAACAATTTCCGCACCATCACTTTGTTCAACCAACCCTTTGTCGCGAATGTTTTGGGCCATCTCCGCAATCAAATGATCAGCGTCAGCTTCGCCTTTCCAAAGATCGAATGTCACGCCAAGATCGGCATATTCTCGCTCGATTGCGGAGCGCGACAATGTCAAAAAATGCTGCCAAAGCGCACGGTAACCAGCACGGCCCTTTTGCAATTCAAAAGTCGCAACGCGCGCTTCTTCGGCACGAGTTTGGTCTGCTTTGCAAGCCGCCGACGCTTGCGGGTAGAGCCGTTCTAGGTCCGCGAGCGTGACTGGCGGATCACTTGGGAACGGTCCTGAATTGTCTTCGTTAAAATAGACCAAGTCAGGCTGTTCCTTGCGCAATTCGGATATGAGTTGCCCCATAGGCATGCCCCAATCACCAAGATGCACATCACCAACAACGGTCTCGCCAGCGAACCTGAATATACGTTTCAGGCTTTCCCCAATGATTGCGGCCCGTAAATGCCCAACATGCAGCGGCTTGGCCACATTTGGCCCGCCGTAATCCATCACTACTTTTTCAGGAATAGCAGTCTGCCAGCCACCAAGATTTTCATCGCTTTTCAAACGGCGTGCTTGAGTGCTCAAAAACGAATCCGTCAGCGTGATATTGATAAACCCCGGCCCGGCTACGGTTAGATCCCGGAATTCTGACCGGCCTGACAGTTGTTCAATAACCGCCTCGGCCAATGCCCTTGGGTTTTTCTTGGCTACCTTTGCGGCGGCGAGTGCTCCATTACATTGAAACTGAGCCAGGTCCGGGCGATCAGCCGGCTTTACCTGACCAAATTTGGTATCAAGTTCAGCCGCTGCGAAAGCTTCGCCAACGATCTCATTTAAGTTTTCAATCAAAGTCATTGCAAATTTGGGAACTTCAAACTTTTGCCGGAGCGATTGTAGATCGTCTGCTCAGGGGTTAACGATAGCCCCACAACGATTTCAAAGTTCAAGCCCGATGTTTCCTCGGCAAAACGAGGAATAACGATCCGGTCGATATCCTCTTTTTTGACAACCACAATGCGATCGCCGTCAAAATTGACCGGAACAATAAACTCATTTTTGGCAATAACTTCAGAATCTCTTTTGGTTACAGCGACAAAATATTTGAACAGTTTTTCGCCCTTCGCACCCTTTGGTCCTTTACCAAAGGCGAATCGGATATCCACTTCGGCATCAATCGGGTTTTCGCCAAAATAACGACAACGTGTCGTTACATCGGTGATCTCAGCAGTATATGCCACATCGTCTAGCTGTTGTTCGCCGTCAAATTCGATGGCGCGGGCGGCCTCTTGCAAGACGATGATGTTTGGACAGGGGTCGGGATTTGCCTCTCGCGCTTCCCGATCGAAGCTCCCACAGCCCGTTGTTGTCGCCACTGCGGCGATAAGCGCGCCTGATACCAGTTTGTTCATCTAAACTAATCCCTATATTTATCCATATCGCCCTCTGGTCGCCGGATCACTGCCGTGTCGGTGCCCCATTTTAGGGTCAGTAATCTCGTAGCGCCTCGGCACTCCCGGCGCAACGCTACCATAGACGTATGGACATATGAATTTCTGAGCACAAGGAATACGGGGCCAAACATGACGACGAGTGATCCCAAATCGAAGCTGACCGTTCGTATGGCCTCCCCAAGAGGGTTTTGTGCCGGTGTTGAACGGGCCATTCGCACGGTCGAGGAAGCACTCAATATCCATGGTGCGCCGGTCTATGTTCGTCACGAAATTGTCCACAACCGCCATGTGGTAGAGCGATTGCGGGCCATGGGAGCAATGTTCATCGAGGATCTAAAAGATGCCCCCGACGACCGTCCAATCATTTTTTCAGCCCATGGGGCTCCGCAAAGTGCTCATGATGAAGCCTCTTCGCGCAACATGGTGGCCATCGATGCGACCTGCCCGCTTGTTTTAAAAGTTCACGCGCAAACACGCCGCCATGCCGCAAACGGCCGACATATTTATCTGGTAGGTCACGCCCATCACCCTGAAGTCGTTGGCACGATGGGCCAGGTCCCAAATAACAGCGTGACATTAGTTGAGACAGCGGAAGAAGTGGCGGCCTTGCCCGACCGAACAGAAGCGAAAGCCTATGTCACTCAGACGACATTGTCCGTCGATGACGCCCGCTGCATCATCTCGGCTTTGAAAAGTCGTTTTCCCGAAATCCAGGGGCCGGCGAAGGAAGATATCTGCTATGCAACGTCCAATCGACAAAATGCAGTAAAAGCAACAGCGGCCAATGTTGACCTGTTTGTGGTCATTGGTTCCGAAACATCTTCAAATTCAAAAAGGCTCGTTGAAGTCGCTCTATCGGCTGGTGCCCGCAATGCCATATTGATCGAAGACCAAAACGCATTTGACCCTACCTTGTTAAAGAGCGCTAAAACAATCGGCGTTAGCGCTGGTGCGTCAGCCCCCGAAAGCCTTGTCGAAGACTTCCTTGCATCCCTTGCCGCCATTCGAAGTTTGATCATTGAAGCTGTCGAAACGGTTCAAGAGGATATTGTGTTCAATACACCAATTCGTCTTGCGAGCTGAATTCTGTGGCGGTTTACACCAATGTTTCTGACCCATCATTGCGCGCCTTTTTGCGCAACTACGCGATTGGTGCGCTCGTGCGCAAAACGCCAATCGCTGAAGGCGTGGAAAATACTAACTACCAAATAGAGACAGACACAGGACAATATATCCTGACGCTGTTCGAAAAACGCACACGCGAAGAAGATCTGCCATTTTTTATGGCCTTTACCGACCAACTGGCACGACAGGGGCTACCCGTGCCCGCGCCGATCAAAAGCAGAGATGGCGAAATCATAAAGCGACTTTCCGATCGGCCTGCGGTCATTGTCGAGTTCCTAAACGGGCGTCCGCGCATGGTGCCATCTGCGAATGATTGCAAAGAATTGGGGCAGGTTTTAGCGACGCTCCATAACAAGGCTGGTGGTTTTGATATTAATCGCAAAAACCCCCTCTCTCTGCCTGGGTGGCTTAGCCTCGCCAAAACTTGTGGCGACGAAGCGGATCGGTGCGCGCCAGGTCTTGCCGCCGCTATCCGTGATGAATGCAAATTTCTTTCTGACCATTGGCCAGTCGATCTGCCCAGCGGGATCGTTCACAGCGATCTCTTTCCAGACAATGTGTTGTTTGAAGACGACAAAATTTCCGGCGTCATCGACTTCTATTTTTCATGCACCGACTTTTTTGCTTATGATTTGGCAATATGCATCAATGCCTGGTGCTTTAGAAATGAACAGCTACAAAAAGGCCATGCACAAGATTTGTTGCAACAATATCAATTGGTGCGCGCCCTTAGCGCTGCAGAAATTGCCGCCCTGCCTGTCCTGCTTCGCGGTGCCGCACTACGATTTTTACTCACACGTCTTTTTGACTGGTTGAATCAGGTAGAAGGTGCTCTCGTGAAGGTCAAAGACCCGCTCGAATATTATCAACTACTGCAATTCCACCAGAACCAATCCACCCCCTCACTATACGGACTTTAAATGCTTGAAATATTTACTGATGGTGCCTGCTCAGGAAACCCCGGCCCTGGCGGTTGGGGCGTTCTTATCATTGATGGAAACGAACGCCGCGAGCTAAACGGCGGGGAGCCAGAAACCACGAATAATAGGATGGAAATGCTGGCCGCGATCGAGGCCATAAAAGCCACTGGCAATTCACCCATCACCATTCATACAGATAGTCAGTATTTGAAAAATGGGATCAACACTTGGATCCATGGCTGGAAACGCAATGGCTGGAAAACGGCATCCAAGAAACCAGTCAAAAATAAGGATTTGTGGGTCGCATTAGACGCACTTGCCGAAGGACGCCAAATCGAATGGCGTTGGGTCAAAGGCCATGATGGGCACCCCGGCAATGAGCGGGCTGACGAACTCGCCCGCCTTGGCATTGTCACATCATAGCGATGAAAGAAAACACCAGACGGGCGTTCGTCATGCGTGCAAGTGACGCTTAAAGCTGACCGATCATATAATCTGCAGTTGAAACTTCGAAAGCACCCGGCGCTTCAACATTCAGTTCAGTGACCGCGCCATCTTTGACAATGGCCGAAAACCGCTGCGAGCGTTCGCCCATACCAAAACCTTTACCGTCCATCACCAGCCCAAGCGCGCGCGCAAAGTCGCCATTACCATCGGCAAGCATTTCAACAGTACCTTTAGCATTCTGACTTTCTGCCCAGGCGCCCATCACAAATGCATCATTGACAGACATACAGACAATCTTGTTGACGCCTTTTGCTTTTAGCGCATCGGCTTTTTCAACAAAGCCAGGCAAGTGTTTCGCGGAACATGTTGGGGTAAAAGCGCCGGGCACTGAAAATAGCGCCACTGTGCCTTGACCAAAAATGTCTCCTGTTTCCACTTGTTCCGGACCATTATCCGTCGCCAGCATCACTTTTACATTTGGAATTTTTTCGCCAACCGAAATTGTCACGACAGCACTCTCCTTTAGAGGTTAATTGAGTTGCAATGCTTCTACGCCAGCCATGCAAAGAAGGAAAGGTAGACCATCGTTGCACGCTCTCCATGACCACCTTAGAGTTCGCCGATATGAATGATCCAAAACAGCCTCTAGACGGCACAGAACGCGATTTCCTTGTGGGACAAATGCTGATCGCGATGCCCAATATGGGTGATCCGCGTTTTGAGCATTCCGTGATCTTTGTTTGCACCCATGACGAAGAACATGCGATGGGCGTCATCGTCAACAAACCCCTGGTGGATGTTGAGCTTTCCGATCTTCTGGCACAATTGGGAATTGAACCGGAAACCACCCCTGAGGAGACACCGGTTTTTTTCGGTGGCCCGGTGCAAACAGAACGGGGCGTCGTCCTCCATACGCTCGATTACACCCTGGATTCCACTATCAAGCTGGATGAGAATATTGGCCTTACAGCAACCAAAGACGTGTTGGTTGATATCGCAGGACTTGAACCAAACCGGCCACCGCCACGACGGTATTTATTGGCCGTTGGCCACGCTGGTTGGGGTGCCGGTCAGCTCGAACAAGAAATAGCTATGAATGTCTGGGCGCACTGTTCCCCGGACGAAAAAATCATCTTCGACGGCGCTACGAGCGCATCATGGAAACATGCGCTGGCAAAGCTTGGCGTTACCGGTGCTATGCTTTCGCCGGAATGGGCGTCGCCGCGTCGCGACGATCAACCCTTAAATTAGACTAAATCTACCCTTAGCGCGACGTGATACTGCCCCAACTCTGCCACCGCATCGGGCGTTTCTCGTCGTCCGCATCCGAAGCAAGGTCTTTGGATGAATCAATCGCAAGATCGCTCTCCGTGACAGTATCTCCAGCCGCTTCTTTTGAGATTTCATCCAGCTTGGCATCATCAGATGCATCATCTGACTTGGCCTCAACTTCTACAAGTGCATCCTTTTGGTCGGCCAGTTTTGGCGGCTCATCCACTTTTGCTGGTGCGGGTTTGCCCAGCGCGAATCCCTGACCATAAGCACACCCCAAGCGCGCAGCAGCCTTCGCTGCAGCTGTCGATTCCACACCTTCGATGATCACCTTCAAGCCAAGATCTTTACCCAATGATGTTAGCGAGCGAACAATTTTCGACCCGTCGCCCCCTTTTTCCAGATCGACGGAGAATGACTTGTCAATCTTCAAATAGTCGAAGTCATATTTTCGTAAATTTGTAAGGCAAGTAAAGCCTGCGCCGAAATCATCAAATGCTAGCGATGCACCAGCATTCTTCAGCGCGCTAAAGATTTTGCTTGCGCTGCCATCGTCGGCAACCGCATCACCTTCTGTTAGCTCAAGAACCAATGAATGTTTTGGCAATGAAAACTCTTTCATTGTTTCCCGTACGGCTTTCAGAAAGCCATCAGCACTAATTTGCGCCCAAGAAACATTCATGGCCACGAATAGGCCTTTTTGTTTCTCCGTTTTTATTTTCTCAGAAAGAAATGCACCGGCTTCGCGCAACATTGTGATGGCTAGCGCATCACCTTTGCCGGCAGCTTCAGCATACCGAACAAATGTCTCCGGTCCCTCATCGGCACCATCTTCTTGATCGCGCCAACGTGCCAATGCCTCGTATCCTGCAACCTTTTTGTTATCCAAGCCGACTATTGGCTGAAATGCAGCGACAATATCGCCGTTATCAAACGCCTCAACAAACTTAGAGACACCTGCTGTAATTGCCATTGGTACGATAGCTGCCGCAGTCGCTTTTTGAAGTTTTACATCATCGGCAGCCGATTTGCCGAATGATTTTGCACTTGGTGCAACTGTCTCAATAAAGGCAACGAGCCGCTCCAGTTTACCATTGTCATCATGCGCTGCCCGCGCGCCGCGTAATCGAATTTGACGGCCATCAAACAATTTTAATGAAACGTCAAACGGACCGTCGATTGGCGAGAGCACATCCTTTTCGAAGCGTACAACATCTTCTTTGTGAATGAAATTTCGCAGAGCATCTGGTGTAAATGGCGCTGATGAATCGGCCCCAAGAAGCTTGGGTAGCGAATCTGTTTGATCAACACTGTCGCCGCTCCAATCCCAAGTTGCCACACCGGCATAATCAAGCACTCGCGCGAGTTGGCTATCAAGATCCAAATCATCACGATCAGCGGAACGATTGTCATGGTGAGAACGGTGATCTGGCGCGGCTGCAAAACTTTGCATCGGTTCGCCTAAGCCGGCACCCATTGATGAAGCGCGTGGCGGCACGCCTTCAGTTAAAGCAACCAAGCTGGCGGCCAACACACCAAATGTGAAAAGTGCATGAGGCAACAATGAAAATGTCGCTGCTTCAACACCAGCGAGCGGTCCGAAGAATGGAGCCAATGCGGCAATCGCAACGCCCGGTAAAATTAGTCGCGCACCGCTGTCACCGCGAAACGCTTGCGTAATCGCAAGGATGATCGCGAAGCCACCAACACCAAAGACCGCCAGACGCATTAACGGCGCGAGATCGATGCGATCGAAAAAATTTATCAGCCCCATTCCACCAATGATGAGCGCAGCGGTAAACATGATGCCACCAAGAAGCGGGTTGTAGCGTGCGGCACCCACCGACGCTGACAAAAATACAATTGCTGAGGCGGCAAAAATACCTTGTATCAACACCGTCATATCCGACGGCATCGATGCAAAAAATCCGAGCCAAGAAAATTCGAGGGCAGCAGCACCAGCAACCATCAACAGTGCACAGACAGCTAAACCACTTCGTCTAATCGCAGCATAACCCGCCAAAAATGCGGCCCCGATGATAAATGCGCCAGCGATCGCGCCGCGTCCCAGTTCTAAGGCAGGTGTGCCTGAAATGAGACCACCATCAGCTAACCCTGCCACCAGAATTTGTATCATGTTTTCCCCAACCCCTTGGTTTACTCACTGCTTCGACCTGAACCATTGAATTCAGAAGCACTGTTCAAAAAACGTACCCAAAACCAACTTTGCGTTGCCCGCCGCGCAAAGGTTTGTTTTCGGTCCCAAAACCTAATCCCAGTAACTATAATCACGCGAGTGTGACATTATCGCAAGGGCGCGGACACGGATGAGAGCGGTTTTTTTGCTCCATTTATCGCATTTCGCCATTAACTTAAATTTCGACACCGATACGCTCGTGCTGTAATCGCAAAAAGATCATGATTCCGCCAGGCACCATTGATCTTCAAATAGTCTTGCGCATGACCTTCTAGCGCAAAACCACAGCCGGCGAGCAAGTGCTGGGATGCTGAATTCTCAGATTGGCACGCTGCCTCCACCCGATTGAGATTTAACCCATCAAAAGCATGGCCCAACAGTGCCTCGACCAATGCCTTACCCATTCCTTGGCGCGTGAAAGGCGCGCCTATCCAGTATCCAAGCGATCCTGCTCGGGCAGCGCCATAGCGGATATTGGTGAGGCTGAGACCACCGACCAGCGCATCATCTTCATTGCGAAAACAAAATAATGAAAGACCACTGGCCCGCCGCGCATCCCGCTCAAAATGGCGTAAACGTTGGCGAAAAGACGATAAAGTCAGATTTTCTGCAGTCCAGTCCTGCTCCCACCGCGTTAGATGGGCCTGACTGTCCTCTCTCAGAGACCGCCATGAATCGTAGTCGCTCAGCTGTGGTGACCGTAAATAAACGGGATCCCGCACCAAAATCGGGTCGAATGCAGACCGGTTCCTGGATTTGAGCAAAAACATGGGCTTTTACGACTTTAGGGAAAGACCTGACGATCTTCACCAAAAATGGCCTGAAATGTCAAAAAGAGAGCCCAGTGCAATTTGGCGATTTAATCGCCAGAATTGCACAAACTACCGAAAAAACTAGGAAAATTGGCACCGTACCCCGCCGCAAAGCAGGGGAAAACCTTGCAATTTGTAGGTGTAAGGTCCATATGCCCATTGCACCAATGATTTAGAGCCGTCCAATAGGCCTCTGTTACAAGCTTACGAACCTCCAAGACATCGGTTGCTTTTTATACGGGTAAGGCCATGCCTCACCCGTCAACGCCATGTCTTAAAAGGAGATCTCAATGGCTACTGGAAAAGTGAAATGGTACAATCCGCAAAAAGGCTTCGGCTTTATTGAGCCTTCAGCCGGCGGTAAGGACGTTTTTGTCCATGCCACAGCACTTGAAGCCGCGGGCATCCGCAGCCTCGATGATGGTCAGGAAGTAAATTACGAACTGACTGAAGAGCGCGGTAAAGTTTCTGCGACTTCCCTGAAAGTCTAAATCAGACCCAGGATTAATTTTGCGGCGTGCGACAACGCACGCCGCAATTCGGGTCGATCTTGTGATCTACCGCAATGCAACAATTCGAACCGGAGGTAAATGATGACGTCATTAAGCAACAGCCAGCTCAAAGCACCGGCCGCAACCTCCCCCGCTAATCGTCGGGAAGAGCGCGAGCGTGCCGAAGCCGAAGCGCTGGCTCAAATCGCATCAACGCTACGCGAACGCCAAAACAAATCTCGCAAACTTCGCGAATTGCGCCTCGCGCAGTCCGCAAAGAAGTCTGCCAAAAAAAAATAAGCGCCGAGATGTCGCGAAAGCGACGCGCTAAAATTTAGCTAAACACATTCGCGACTCGGTCAGGTTCACCTGCGCCGACGATCGCTATGGAAAATGCGCCATCAAGGGCTCTGACGGCACAGCGTTTAATATCCTCAATGGTTACCGCATTGAGGCGTGCCACCAATGCATCGGGCGACACAATTTCGCCAAAGGTGAAAAGTTGACCGGCATTCGCCTCGATGCGCGCGGCCGGCCCTTCCATACCCATCATCAAAGATGCGCGTAACAAGGCGCGCGTGCGATCTATTTCTATTTGCGTCACGGATGTTGCCATGGCCTCAATTTCTTGGCGGATCAATTTTGCCGCATCGACGGTTTGGCTTTCTTCTGCACCAAGATAAGCACCAACGAGCCCACACTCCTCATAGCCATCGGCAAATGCGTAGACGGAATAGGCAAGTCCGCGTTCCTCCCGGATGGTCTGAAACAGTCGTGACGACATCCCACCGCCTAACGCATCAGCAAAAATACGGGTCGCAAAAAAATCATCTGCACCCGATGCAACGCCCGGTAGTGCAATGGCTAAATGAGTTTGTTCAATATCGCGGGCATCATGCTCTACACCGCCAACAAAGCTAGGCGTTGATCGGACGTTCGCACCCTCTCCCTCCGGCATATCATCAAACTGCGCTTTGACATGGGCGATCACCTGATCTGTCTCTACCTTCCCCGACACGGCGACGATCATGGCCTCAGGTCGATAGTGGCGTTCCATAAACCCCCTTAAACTGTCAGGTGTTTGAGCGCGCACACTCCCAGGCGTCCCTAAAATCGGTCGTGCCAGCGGATGGCCTTCCCAGGTTGCCGACTGCAATAACTCAAACACGACATCATCCGGTGTATCAGCAGCTTCGCCTATCTCCTGTACGACAACTTCTTTTTCTTTAGTGAGCTCATCGTCTCCGAAAGCCGGTTGGCGCAAAATGTCGCCAAGCATGTCAAACGCCAAAGGAACGTCATCTTTCAATACGCGGGCATAATATCCGGTACGTTGATGGCTAGTTGCCGCATTCAAATACCCACCGACAGATTCAATCTCCTCAGCGATCTGTCGCGCGCTACGACGCGCCGTTCCTTTAAATGCCATATGTTCAAGGAGATGGGCGATGCCATGTTCTTCGTTACGTTCATCCATAGAACCCGCATGAGCCCAAATGCCCAATGCTGCGGTTTCCAATGCTGGCATCGGATCAACCACAATGCGCAGTCCATTTTTGAGTTTTACAATATCAACCATTGTAGTCTCCGCCATGACGTTCGCGCATGATTGACTTGATCGCCCTCGCATCTGCTTTTGCATTCAACAAAAATTCAGGCCGCTCGAACAGGTTTGAATACCGGTTGGGCAAGCTTGGGTATCTCCCCGTGGCTTGTTCGACGGCATCAGGGAATTTTGCCGGATGCGCTGTCGACAATGTAATCACTTTACCAGTCAACGCCCCTTTCGATCGCAGTCGTCGCGCAGCAACCCGCGCCACCGCTGTGTGCGGATCAATCAAAGCGTTTTGCTCGTCAAAGTGTTGCTAAATTTCCGTAGCAGTTTGATCTTCGCTCGCGGCATAAGATTGAAAAGTCTCACCTATGCGGTCGCGTTCAGCAACGCTCAGGGTCATCGCTCCCTCACGTTGAAACGTCGACATCCGATCAATAAGTTCCTCATGGTCGCGATCCATGACTTCAAACAGGAGGCGTTCAAAGTTGCTCGCAACTTGGATGTCCATGGATGGTGAAGAGGTTTTGGCAACGCCTGATGGTTTGTAATCACCATGCTGAATGGCGCGGTGTAAAATATCATTACTATTCGTCGCCACGACGAGTTTTGATATTGGCAACCCTATTCGTTTGGCAGCATAACCGGCAAAAACATCCCCGAAATTCCCAGTTGGTACAACAAAGCTAACCGGTCCGCCGACCGATGCTGTTGCCGTGAAATAGTAAACCATTTGCGCCGCAAGGCGGGCCCAGTTGATCGAATTGACCCCGCTCAATTGCATTTCATCGACAAATACTGCGTCCGCAAAAAGTGATTTCACAATCGCCTGACAGTCGTCAAAGGATCCATCAACTGCAATATTGGTGACTTGCCCACTTTCGACACAAGTCATGATCCGCCGCTGAACTTCGCTGACCCTGCCTTGCGGGTGCAGCACAACTACATTGACGCGCTTGCAATGCTTAAGGGCTTCAATTGCCGCGGCCCCGGTATCACCAGAAGTTGCAACAACGATGGTGATGCGTTGGTTTCGACGCTCAAGCACATCGTCAAAGAGACGCCCAAGAATTTGCATCGCAAAATCTTTGAACGCCAGTGTCGGCCCGTGATAAAGCTCAAGAATCCAATCCTCTTCGCCGACCTGAGTCAGTGGCGCAACATCGCCATGGTCGAAAGCACCGTATACGCCGCGTGCCATCTCAAGTAATTTTTCTCGGGAAAACGCCTCACCTGTAAACAGCGCCATGATAGTGGCAGCAACGTCAGCATATGCCTGGTCACGCATAGCCGTTAAATCATTTGCTGATAGCTGCGGCCAGGAAGTCGGCATAAAAAGTCCACCATCCCCGGCGAGCCCTTTTAGCAATACATCTTCGAAATTGGCGGAACCGGCAGCACCCCGGGTGGAAACATATTTCATAAATAATGATGTGGCCTAAAATGTTGCCCTGGGCAAACCGCAAATCAAAAACCTATCATCATAGAGCCCGCCAATCAGTAATCGACGATCTGCATGGGCTGCAGCGGTTGAGGCTGAAAGCTCCTCGCCATCGTCGAGATAGACCGTTTGCGGTTTATCATCAGCGCCAATCTGGATGACTTGCGAAGGTGATAGTGATTCTGGGTTTTCCCGATGGATGGGTGTCGTCAGTGGTTTAGGTAGCGCGGCCACCCAAACCGTTCCGTTCTCATCCACAGTTAAATTGTCTGGTGATGCGTCGAGCTTTATCTCGCCAGCCGCGGCGAGCAAATTCGTCTCAACGTTTCGGTCAAATAGTTTCACGCTTCTGCCAGCGGTTTCCGCGACATACAATCGCGTACCGTCCCGGCTGAGATCGATACCATTGGCAAAACGTAATCCGTCAGCCGCAACACGCCATATAGTACCATCCGAGAAAAACACCTGACCGGATGCTGTTCGGGCCAAGAAATGAAACTCCCCCATCCGGGATGAGCGTCCTGGTCGGACATCATTGGTGACATAAAAACTGCGGGGGCCAATTGCGACGACACTATTGGGGCTGGTCAGACGACGTTCCGAAACAGTTTCTAAATGGGTCAACACACCGTCATCAGCAACATCATACAATTCAATGCCGTTGACCGCCTGATTGACGACAAACAATCGTTGTACTTCTCCATCATCAAAGAAATCCATCCCGAAGGGTTCAAATGCGGCCGGCTTCCCGTCCGTTCGGTCCCGCCAGGTTGCCTCATCAAGTGGGTTATCGATGTCAAAAATATGGATTGCGCCCCGCGATCCCCTCGAACGCCGATCCAAAGAGGAGATAAAGGCACGGGACCGGGGAGAATCAATCTGAATGTCTTCAGGACCGACGATGCCCCGGACAGGTGTGCATTGCCCGTCAAAAACATGGTCGACCTGGGCAAAATGGTTGAAAGACATAAGGTTGGCAACGACCACTGCGCCGATCAGCAGTAGCAAAACAGCAAAGAAACCAAAAATACGCATACAAGGGATTTCAGGGGCTTTTAGGGGCGAGTGATACCGATGGAACTAGGCTATCACTGGGATTCCCAACCGGCTAGAGCCTAGTCGTCCAATTCTAATAAGGAACGGGGTTGCGAAGCGCCATCATGGCGCGTATATGCCGCGTCTTGAATTTAATCAGCCAATTTTGACCTAAAGAGCGCCGCTGTCATGAAGAAAGACATTCACCCAGAATACCACACCATCAAAGTCGTCATGACGGATGGATCGAGCTTTGAGACCCGCTCTACCTATGGTGAAGCCGGCGGCACATTGAATTTGGATATTGATCCATTGAGCCATCCGGCCTGGACAGGTGGCCCAGCCCGGATTGGCGAAAAAGGTCGCGTTTCTAAATTTAACCAGAAATTTGGCGCGTTCGGTCTCAAAAAAGAGTCTTAATCTCTTAGAGACTATTTCCAAATGCTTTTAGGAGTGCCCGCTGCTGACCGGCAGCGTCGGTATCGCTTGAGCAATCTTCTTCTTGTGAGAAAAGATCACCGTCTAAACGGCTGATACGGGCGAAAAGTTGGCGCGCATTGTCATTCAGCAAAATCAGTTTTTCAGGCAGTCCATCAGCCAACAAGTCGTCTCTCTCTAGCTCCTGCCCTACATCAATTCGGTATTTTTCACTGCCCGCCTCTGCAAGACCCATTTCGCCTTCGCGGACTGCGCGAAGAACCAATAGCCAAGACGCAATTTGCATTAACTGTGTGGTGAGACGCATGGATGCACCGGCATAGGCCAAAGCGGCGTCCCGGCTTAAGGATTTAGAGGCCTCGCGTCCTTCACCGTCCAAATAGTTGGCCGTATCTTCAACGAGGGTCATGCCTTCCTTGAAGGTCCGTGTGAATAGTTCCGACTGGACGAAATTCGCCGCTCCAGCTGTATCTGCTTCATCTACGCCAAACAAACTCATCTCCCCGTTCTCCATTAACTCAGGATGCCGTCCAAAATCCGGACTGACAAGCGCGGAATTGTTCCATAAAACCGCCCTAACGCGATTATCGCGATAGTGACGGGTTAAAGAGCAACGCTTGTGCCAACAGCTGATCAATCGGCCAAAAACGGCGAATTCGTCCTTGGGATCGACGGTTGCCGGTCTGGATGGGTGGTCATTCAGCTGGATCTCAAGGATGGCAAAACCCGGGGATTCGTCGCCGCAAGCTTTGCTGAAATCCTTCATGGGCCTGCGAGCACAACCCTAATGACGATTGTGGATATGCCCATTGGCCTTGCAACCATTGGGCGACGGGCCTGCGAAGGCGACGCCCGGAAGCTGTTAAGCCCACGCCGACACGCCAGCGTCTTTTCAACGCCCCGCCGTGACATGCTGGCGTTTAACAATTACGCGGAGGCGAATGCATGGGGCAAACAGCAAGGACCTGATGCAGGCGGAGGACTGTCCAAACAAGCCTGGATGATTGTGCCAAAAATTCGCGAAGTTGATAAGGCGATTGGACCCGCCGACCAAAACCGTCTCGCAGAGGGACATCCAGAGATAGCGTTCTGGCGTCTAAATGGTGAGAAACCATGCCACGATCCAAAACGGACAAATGAAGGAGCGCAAGAGCGGCTTGCCCTTTTGGAAAAAAATGGACTGTGCACAGGCGAAAAAATTTATGAAGCGTTAAAAGCAACAAATGATGCCGGGCTGGCGCGTGACGATGTTTACGATGCCTGCGCCCTAGCCCTCACCGCAAAAGCGAGGCTAACCGGCGACGCGATTTGCCTTGGCGACGGCGCATTAGATGCCCGCGGCCTAAAAATGGAAATCTGGGGTTAAACTATTCGCCAGTTTTCAACCTACGGTAAATGATGGCGGGAACCGCGGTTTGAAGCGCGATCATAAATAGCTGGTAGAAAATTGCTGCGGCCGCGGACAGCAAAAACGCTCCCATCCCGACAAGCGCAAATATCGAGCCTTGGCTAATCAACAACGCTCCAAGCAGTTGAAAAACGGAGTCCGCAAGTGTGTAGATGATCGCGATAACGATCATGAACAAGAAAAATAGAATATAGATCCCAATAATTGACCAAAAATGCCCAAAAGTCATGCCAATGGAACCGAATAGTATCAACCGATTTTCCGCAGCCGATCCGGCCGGAAAAGGCACCAACTTTACGCTGACATAGATCATTGGAATAAGGCCCAATAAAAATGTTAGTCCATAAACTTCCATTGGACCCATGATAGCTGACATTGCCGCCACGCCGTCATCACTACCGTCTTCTGCATTAGCAATGATCTCCATTAGTGATTGAAAACTACCGGTCAGGCTGGAAATACTTTCACCGCTTATTGACAACGCACCCAAAAACGCAGCGCTCCAAATGGCACCATTTAGGATCATAATGATCACATAAGAAAAAAACACGCGAATGGCGGGCCCGTCTAGTCGCAAATGAATAAGACCGGGACGTTCCTCACCAAGCGCCACCAGTCGGAACAATGATGCGGCAACACCGCAGAATAAAAGTCCAGCGATCAAATAAATGACGACAGCACCTGCGATGGCCGTTGAGATAGGGACGCGCAAAATTTCTTTGAATTCATCGATGCTCGTCGCTTCGTAATTCGAGCTGAAAATGGCCGGATCAAAAATACCGACAAAATATGACCCGAATAAAATCAAAGACAAAAGCCCAGGCACCCATGCATAGCGCAGAACGGTTGCCCAACGGTGCAATCCGAATTGCACAGCCTCGTTCATAACCTCACCAATCGGTAGTTTTTGCGACATGGGTTGCTCCCATCATTAGAATGTTACTTACGCCAAATGGCTTTCTTGCCTGAAGCGCCTGCGTCGATCTGATCTTCTCGTTCGCTCTCGCGGTAAAGACGACCATATAGCCCCGCTAAGACACCGTAAGAGAAAAATGCCCAAACGAAGTTAAACGCTATCTTACTTAAATTCGACACCCAAATCTTCAACGGCCCTACCCACTCCGCTGTGACACCGCTATTTACAAGGCGTGTCGTCGATCCGAGCGCTGCAAATAGGGTTTCGACGGTGGCATCAAAGCTCGTAAAAATTATGACATTCACAAAATATTGAACCGCATAAAGCAATCCCAAAACCAGGGCCCAAACGATGGGCAAACGAACTAGATTCCACCCGCGCGTCACGCGCAAAAGATTGCCCGGCCCCATGGATTTGCGACAAACTGCAATCCCTTGATAGGACGACAGTCGCAAATTCAAATATGTCACTAGTAAAATCAGAATTGCCCCAATCAACAAATAGGCATTTACCGGGGTGGTGCTGACGACTTGGCTAAGCTCTTGATTGGCGCTTGCGACCGAGGTGAGAAGGGTCGACAAAAATTCACTCATCAACCAATACACAAAAGCGATTGCCCCAATACTGGTCAATAACGTGACGAGTAGTCGTAAAAATGCATTTCCGCCTTCGAGTGCTTTAACGCTATTGCGCGGATGAAAATGAAAAAAGTTGACACCCCAAACCATCAAGGCAAACGGTGCTGCGACTAGCAATGGCAATCCAAGATTAAAATGCCAAGACGTTCCACTCGCAGCCAATTGCTGGCCGACAGTTACAAATTCAATCGTGTGCAAACTGTTTGGGTCAGGGAAAGAGGCTAACGTTTTAGACATTGCATCAAATAAGTATTTTAAAATAAAATATGAAGCGCTCGTCATTGGAATCATGACAACGACGGCAGCAAAAATATTGCTAACAAAACCCGACAAAACATAACGGATCTGATCAGCCCCAAAGGGTAAGCGAATAAAACCAGGCGATGGTTTTTCACCAAGGCCTGAATAGCGGATTAGTGGAGCCATAAAGGATGCCATTAACAGCGCTTGTAGAAAAACGCTGACACCCGTAATCGCCAACATCTCAACCGGCTTTACCTGCCATGCCTGTTGCAAATACTGATTTAAAACGGCGGCGGCGTTCGCAAACGTTCCGGCATCCGAAAATGTAATAACTCTGCCTGCAATGACAGTTAGATAGGCAAATACCGTCACCATATTGACGATAAAAAGCAGACCCACGGGTAAGAGGGCAATACTCGCGATCGTGCCCATGCGGCGGCCGCCGAAATTGAGCGCCTCACCCACAATCGAAAAAATACGCAACCGCATAAGCCCCTCAACACCAGATTTCCCCGGCACCACGCTAAACAGTCAGAGCCAAAACCACAAATAAAATCATATGCGCCTCGAGAATGGTTTGCCTTGGGAATACAACGCGCTAGAAGCCCCTTATGATTAACCAAACTGAAATTCACATCATTGGTGCCGGACTTGCCGGATCAGAAGCCGCTTGGCAGGCAGCAAATGCTGGGGCCCGCGTCATTCTTCACGAAATGCGCCCCGTACGCCAAACCGAAGCCCATCAAACCGATGGTTGCGCTGAGCTGGTCTGTTCGAACTCGTTTCGCTCAGACGATGCCGAGCGCAACGCCGTCGGAGTCCTACATGAGGAAATGCGCAGAGCAAACTCGCTGATTATGCGTGAGGCAGACGCCAATAAGGTTCCAGCCGGAGGTGCGCTCGCCGTCGACCGCGATAATTTTTCTGCCGGCGTGACAGCAGCGCTCAAAGCACATCCGAATATTGAGATCCGCCGTGAAGAAATTGATGGACTACCTCCTGAGGAGTGGGTCAACACGATCATCGCTACGGGGCCCCTAACCTCGTTGCCATTGGCAAATGCGGTTCACGAGCTAACCGGTGAGGATGCACTGGCATTCTTCGACGCAATCGCGCCCATCATCCACAAAGACAGCATTAATTTCGATGTCGCTTGGTTCCAGTCTCGTTACGACAAAAAAGGTCCTGGCGGCGATGGTGCCGATTACATTAACTGCCCATTGGATGCGGCGCAGTATGAAGCCTTTATCGCTGCCCTTATTGAAAGCGAAAAAACCGACTTCAAAGAATGGGAAAAGTCTACGCCCTATTTTGAAGCCTGTTTGCCAATAGAAGTTATGGCTGAGCGCGGCATCGAAACGCTTCGGTTTGGACCAATGAAACCCATCGGTCTAACCAACCCGAATAGGGACGAAAAACCTCACGCGGTCGTGCAACTACGCCAAGATAATGCCATCGGCACTTTGTACAATATGGTCGGCTTCCAGACTAAAATGAAATATGGCGCACAGACCGAAGTCTTCAAAATGATTCCAGGTTTGGAAAATGCAGAATTCGCCCGTCTTGGCGGCATTCATCGCAATACTTTCATCAATTCTCCCATACTGCTTGATCAAACTTTGCGCCTTAACAAACGTCCATCGCTTCGATTTGCCGGACAGATCACAGGGGTTGAGGGATATTTGGAAAGTGCGGCCGTAGGATTAATGACGGGACGGTTTGCGGCGGCTGACGCCCTCTCCCAATCCCAGCCCATCCCACCGGCAACAACGGCATTTGGCGCTTTGCTCAACCACATCACTGGCGGACATATGTCAGAGGGCGCTGGTGCCAAAAAATCTTTCCAGCCCATGAATGTGAATTTTGGCCTATTTCCGGAAATCTCCGTGCCGAGGACCGACGAAACTGGCAAACGGCTCAAAGGCAAAGAAAAGGGATTTGCCAAAAAAAGGGCCATAAGCCAACGCGCATTGACCGATGTTGATCAGTGGCTTGGCAAAAAAACGGCATAATCGCTCGATTTTTCAGAAAAACCTCGGGAATCGCCCGCAATTGCCTGCTCGCCCCATGGTTTCAGGGTTTTGATATCCGCCACTATAAGGTGTAAAAACGGGACGGGCCGCGACAAGTTTCCTTATCGCGACCCACCGACGTGCAGCAGGGGGAGATCGCTACACTGCCGGGAACTTTAAAAAATGCCCAAACTCGTATTTAGTACAGTCAACCAAGACTATGTAATCTATATAGGTCGAATGTACTAATAAATTATGGATAGTGTGACGCGACGAAACCGTCAACATGGATAGGAAAAATTTGTGACAAAGTTGTCGGCATCAGAAGACGTGGAACCAAAAAGTACAAACGAAACAATCAGTTCCATCTTGCGTAACATTTGCGTGACCCGCCCATCGGCCAGTCTGGCTATCGGAAAGAAGGGCAAATCCAGTGAAACGATCGACAAAATAATTGTTTCAGCACGAGAAATTTTTTCTGAAGACGGTCACGCTGCTCTGTCGCTGCGAAAAGTCGCTGAAAATGCTGGCATAGCCGTTGGCAACCTCACCTATCATTTCCCCACAAAACGCTCATTGCTCATTGCAATGATCGAAGAGGCACGCGCTGATTTCGCCCAAATGAGTTTGAAACTGTTTGAAAATCCCGCAACCGAGCCCCTCGACACTCTTTTGAACTTGTTGGAACTGTTTATATCCGACGCACGAACCTCTCACCGGTTTTTTCTTCAAATGTGGGGTTTTGCTGCCTGCGACAGTGAAGCCAATGACGCTGTCAAAAGTTGGTACCGAGACTACTCAAATTTCGTCTATTATTTGATACGTGATGCAAATCCAGCATTGACCCACGACCAAAGGCTTGGTGCCATGATACAGATTGGTAGCCTTGCTGAGGCATCCAAAGTCTTTTTTAACATCGGTGTCGGAGACGATCCCGGGTTAATAAATGCAGAAAAACGATACCGGCAACTAGCGATTAAATTCGTCTTCCCTAACGGTCGCCCAACCTAGTCGATCGAGGGCTTTACATATTTGTGGGTAAATCGATCACTTTCACCGATTTTAATAAACCTCTTCCGAGCCGGCGTGCCAGGTATGGTTCGCGACAAGGTCGGTGGTAGTGACCAGACACCACGCGGATGATCCTTCGTGTCCGCTGAGTTCCGATTGTGATCAGATGCTGCGATGAGCGCAAACCCCGCCTCCTCCGCCAGCATCTTAAAATGGCTTTCATTTACATAACCATTTTCACCGGTTGGATCTTGCGGAACGTTTTCGTCGCCTGCGTGGTCGACAATGCAAAGCTGACCACCGGGTCGCAACATACTGAAAACCGCATCGACGTGCTGTTGAGCGGGTTCATCATAGATCATGAAACCATGAGCGCGAAAAACCAACACCATATCCACATCACCATGAGGGAGGTCTTCTACTTCAGTTGGAAAAGCCGATCGGCCTAAAACGGGAATATAGCGCCCGCCACCTTCGGAAATCATTGGTTCAATAATTCGGCGATACCATCCACCCTGCCCACCCGGCCATATTTCGACAATGGTCATGTCGGGCTCAATACCGCAAACGGTCAATGTCTCAAACGGACGGCGATATTTGTCCCGCGCCTTTTGTTTTTCAGGGCGCGCATCGCTGTCGATATAAGTCCGTAATTTTACCTGTGTCTCAGCAGATGACATTTTATGTTCAGCTGCATGAACATTTGTAACGACCACAGCAAGGCCCAGTAAGGCAACAATTGTGCGAAACATCATACAAACTTTCTCGTCTTTGATTTCAATCCAGACCTTATTAGAAAACACAGGCACGATGAAGACTAATGAACTGCGAGCGGTCAAAGGGGAATGGAGAAAATATTATGACGTCAATAGAAATTGTTATCGAACCGCGCAGCCGTGACCTTGGCGGCTTTCAAGTCGGACGTGTCTTGCCATACGCGAAACGGCGTACGGTTGGTCCGTTTATCTTTTTTGACGTTATCGGGCCCGCTGAGTTCAAGCCTGGTCAAGGCATCGATGTCCGCCCGCACCCGCATATCGGACTGGCAACCGTCACCTACCTCTTTAGCGGTGAACTTCGACACCGGGACTGTTTAGGATTTGACCAAATCATCCGGCCGGGTGACGTAAATTGGATGACGGCTGGACGCGGTATCACCCATTCAGAACGTACAGACGATGCGCGCCGCGCAAGCGGTCAGCTAATGCATGGTATTCAAAGCTGGGTTGCGCTGCCAGAAGAAGCAGAGGAAACGGATCCGGCTTTTCACCACCATCCAAAAGACAGTTTGCCCATCATTGAACAAAACGGTGCACAATTGCGCCTCATTGCTGGGCAAGCATTTGGGCAAACAGCACCGGTGAAAACTTTTTCACCCATGTTTTATGTCGCAGTTGAAACGATCGAAAAATCCACAATCACATTGCCTAATAACTATGAAGAGCGTGCCCTTTTCATCGTCAACGGTAACGCCGACATTGAAAACAGCTCATATTCAGATGGTCAAATGATAGTGTTCAAACCGGGGGCAAATCCTGAAATAAACGTCTCAGCGAAATCAAAAATGATGGTGCTCGGCGGCGAGCCAATTGGACGGCGCAAAATTTGGTGGAATTTAGTGGCAACCAATCAAGAAAACATAGAACGTGCCAAGGAAAATTGGCGCTCCTCTGCAGATAACAATTTCAACAATACCTATTTTTCATTGCCGCCTGGTGAAAGTGAATTTATTCCGCTACCGGAGGATTGATGTCGCGGGTTAACGGCTGATCGCCTGGGCGCAACCATTGCAGATATGTCTCCGGCGAATTCTAATACGCTGCAAAACCCGCATCGGCTCCAATTGTGCATATAAAAGGCAATTGGATGCAACGGTTGCGCTAGCCGGGTTCCAGCTTGATTTAACTGGGTTACTTCGTACAATCACTCAAGGTGGTGGGATTCAGCAGGTTTGCTGAGCATTTGTAGTGGTGGGGTATCGTTTCATGAGCTTTGGTTTTGGTCACCATGCATTTCGCTGGTGCGGTATTTTGCTGGGTCTTTTTGCACATAATCAATCATTTGCGCAAAGCCTTGCCATCGCAGATTGTAGGAGTGAAATCGAGAACGTCGACCGCAAAGACAAAAGCGGTCCGCTCTCGATCTATCAGCTACCAGATGATGAATTCCTCATAGAGTTGGATAATGAAACATTCCAAAATGAATTCATTTACTCAAATTATGTCGATAGAGGAATTGCGCCCTATGTGGGACAATACGCAGAACCAAAGCTTATCTCATTTCGGTTGAATGGCGAAAAAATTGACGTCATTGAAAATGATAGTTTTGGATTCTTCGCAGATGACGGCCCCCTTAGCAGGACGCGTGCATTGACGATGAGCGATTCCGTTATAACGTCGTTAAAGCTACACGATTGCCAACCTGGCAATACTTATTTTGCCTATATTGACCAAGACGCCTTGACCAGTTTGAGTTCAGGGTTTTTGGACGAATTTTATGACGCATTTGAAACGGATGCCGAAATCGAAGACTGGAAATCATTTTCAGATAACATCAATTTTGTATCCGAACACACCATGTCGTCATCTCGGCGTCCAAATTATCGGTCGTCAGGAGCGACTTTTTCCATTCAAGTTCGTCATTTTTTCATTGAGAGACGTCAAGAGGCATTTCGCTCGCGCCGACATGACGAGCGGGTCGGCTATTTTTCTGTATATCGAAAAAATTTGGCTGACATGGATCAATCGAATACTGACATTTACATCAATAAATGGCGACTGGATAAAGAAGACCCAGAACAGGCGGTTTCTAAACCCATTAAACCAATCGTTTTTTGGATTGAAAATACCACGCCCGAGAAATTTCGGTCCTATATTAGAGACGGTGTATTGGCGTGGAATGAAGCATTTCTTGCTGCAGGATTCTCCGATGCTATCGAAGTCTATCAACAACCGGATGATGCCGATTGGGAAGCTGGCGATATTTCTAAAAACGTAATCCGGTGGCAGGTCGACTATGAAGAGCCCGGAAATTTCGGATTTGCACCGTCAGTTCATGACCCCGTAACCGGGGAAATCCTCGGTGCCGATATCTTGCTAAATTACGCTGGCATTGGGGATTATTTGGATGACTGGACACGCCTGTCAGCAACCGACTCCTTCCCGCCAACGCCACCGCAAGCTCGATCAGCTAAAGCTAGCGCTTCACAAGGAGATCAGTCCCACAACAATAAAGTTTCCAACAGCAGCCTGGCGAGGCCTGACAGCTCCCTTTCGCATATTGAAGGGTCATATGTTTTGGCGTCTTTAATCGACGACCACCAAAATTTTTCGAGCGGCGAAGAGACACCCAAAAATTTCGAAAAAATTACTTCCCCCACCGCCGCTGGCGCAAATGAACCGCAAACACAAAAAACAAACGTCAATGAAACTCTTGACCTCCCATCTGCGTCTGAAGTTGAAACGCTCACTCTTGCAGACAGACTGGTTAAAGAAGTTATCACCGACCTTACCATGCATGAAGTTGGGCATGCATTAGGTCTCAGGCATAATTTCAGCGGCAGCCATAGGCGTTCAATCGACTAAATTATCGACAAGTAAAAAA
>JAJFGD010000156.1 GCA_021776315.1 Hyphococcus sp.
CCAACCGGGCCCACCCACCCCCCCCCCCCCAACCTTCCCACCCCCTCACTGAAACGCCCTTCCCTCCGGGGGGGGGGGGGTCAAATAGGGCTCTGCAATAGATATATTGCTGGCAATTTTTTTTGCCGGTCGGTAACCTCGTGTGACGAGCCGCTAACCTGACTATTTCCACAGGAAAGACGATGGCAATGTTTTATAGGAAGTTAGAACATCTTAAATGCGGATTTTTAGCTGTTTTTTCAGCTATGTATTTTACAACAACGACGCATGCGGCACCGCTTTTCGATGGCAACTCAATTCTTGAAATGGAGTTGCACGGGCCGCGCCAAGAACTTGTTAAAAAGAGAAAACAGGAAAACGATTGGCCATTTAGACTTATAACAGATGCCAGCGCCCAAAACGTCCAGATCCGCGCGCGCGGCAACAGTCGTTTGAGAATTTGCAAATTACCGCCGCTGCGAGTTGAATTTGACGGCGTTGAAAATCAACAAACAGCGTTTGACGGATTGAAAAAATTGAAGCTCGTTGTACCTTGCCGTAATGGCGAGGCCGCACAGTCAAACGTATTAGAGGAATATCTGGCGTACCGGATATTCAATTTCATTTCTGAAAATAGCTATCGCGTCCGTTTGTTCCGAGTGACGTTTGTAGACGCGATGGAACGCAAAAAAGCCGAAAATGAGGTAGTTTTCGGCTTTGCTATTGAACCGCGGCAAATATTTGCCGATCGTGTCGGCGCAAACGCTGTAGATGTTTCAGGTGTATCGGTTGCGTCTCTAAATCGCCAGCACATGGCCAAGGTTTATATTTTCCAGTATCTCATCGGGAATACGGACTGGTCGCTGGTAACGGCGGATGGCGATGATGTTTGCTGCCATAATGGTGAATTGGTCGATATCAATTCCGAACGATTTTATATCCCTTACGACTTTGACCTGTCGGGGATTGTGAACGCCAGCTACGCCTATCCGGACGCCTCTCTATCGATAAGCAAAGTTACGCGACGCCTCTATCGAGGGTTCTGTATGCAACGAGAGGAACTGCAAACGGCCCTCACGGATATTAATGACAAAAAGAGCGATATTCTGCAGGAATTGAGTGCGCTGTCCGGCATGGAAGAAAAAGAAAAAACAAAAACTCGAAAATTTCTGGAGGCTTTTTTTGAACAAGCCGAGAATGAAACAAAATTGTTGGACAACTTTGAGCGCCGTTGTTTGTAATGCTTTCATGCATTGAGAAAAAAAGCTCGTTAACGACAAAAGCTTGCGCCGACGAGAACTTGAATTATCTCCGATCGTACTTTTTGTAACCGTCGGGCTTCTGCTATTTATTGGTTTTTCCAATTACCAACAACATCAGCTGGAAGGTCCACAAGTTGCTTCGTTTACAGCGATGATTTAGATTTTCCAGCAACAGCCCAGCACCCGCAATGCGCATTCAATTCATAGGGTACCTTTTATAGGGGGTATAATGAAGGTTATTTCTGTTTTACTGATGGCCACACTATCAGCATGCGCTGTCATGGTCCCCCAAAAACCTGAATACCGGTTTGACAATGGCCTTTGGTTCGACGGAGAGGCGTTTGCGCCAGCGACGGTTTATGTCACATACGGTGTCTTAAAATTTTCAACGCAAGCGATTGACGCGGACAACAGCATCGATTTGGGCGGCGGTTATGTTGTGCCACCCTATTGCGAAGGCCACAATCACAATTTTGGCGGTAGCGCCGATGGCGTTGAGGAGACAGTGCAAAACTATCTCAAAGACGGTGTATTCTATGCCATGATGCCAGGGTCGTTTGAACTTTACCGCACAGCGATCGCAGATAAGATCAACACGCCAACGTCAGTAGACGTTGCATTCGCTAATAATGGCCTGACCGGCACGGGCGGCCATCCGCGGGGTTTGCGCGAATCATTGATGGCGCGATTTGGGCTCTATCCCGAATTCAGCAAAGAAACGCTGCCCGATAAGGGGTATTTTGAAGCCGACACGTTGGCAGAAGTGCACGCGAAATGGGCGCTTATTCTTGCGGAACGTCCGGACTTTGTGAAAGTCATGCTTTTTTTCTCTGAAGATTATGAGCAGCGCAAAGATAATCCCGACCATTTCGGTCGACGCGGATTAAACCCGGCGCTTTTGCCCGAACTCGTTCGATTGGCGCATGATGCAAAATTGCGCGTCGCGGTGCATGTCGAAACCGAGGCTGACATGGCGACGGCGCTTCGTGCGGGCGCAGACATCATTGCGCATTTGCCGTCCTATGATTCAACAGTCAGACTTTCCGATGACGTCATCGCCCTCGCCAAAGAGACCAACGCCGCCCTTGTCACAACACTGAGCATCGCCAAGCGCTATGAACGAAATGCGCCGGATAAATATACTGAGATTTTGAATGCACAGCGCGAGAATCTCATTCGGTTGCATGCGGCTGGTGCAAACCTAGTTGTAGGAAGCGACAATTTTCGGGACACGTCGCGTCAAGAGGCCATGCATCTGGCAAGCTTGGGGGCGCTGGAAAATAAAACCATCCTCACTATGTGGACTGAAAATTGTGCACGCGCCGTATTTCCAGAGCGCAAGATTGGCCGGTTGGAAGATGGGTATGAAGCCAGTTTTCTTGTTCTTGAAGCTGATCCGTTAGCAGATTTCGAAAATACACGCCTTATCTCACATCGTTTTAAAGATGGTGCATTGCTGAATGTCGACGACTGACATGTTTCAACAAATGTTTCGATAATGTCTGCTTTAGGCCAGATACGACCCTTTAATCGGTCCACTCTTTGGGGGGCCTATCTTGAGGCCCTCCAACCTTTCCGGGCTGGCCAACCGATCAGCCAAAAACAGCCAATGCATGAAGCTTTTGATACGGTCGATATTTTTATGTATCATGGCGTGTGGTCGTCAAATGCCAAGAAGAGTGTTGTGAGGGGTAAGACATGTCTGACGAAGATCTAAGAAGCCGTATTGGCAGAAGCTTTGGGATAAGAACCCTTGTGCAACTGATCATTGCCAGCGTCGTGGTTGGCGCGATTTTCTCGTTCATCGGCGTTAGCCCGCGGGAATTTTGGTCAGGGATCTACGACACGTTCCAGGGAATCATTTCATCGCTGGGTGAGAGTTTCGCTGAAGTTGTCATAACGATCATTCAGTATTTGGTGATCGGTGCCGCAATCGTCATCCCAATTTGGTTGCTCTCGCGGTTATTGGGCTCTCGGAAATAACTCTGAAATTGCGGAAACTTATTCTGCCGCACTTTATTCCGCCGCATCAGGGCGCATCAGCGCTTCCATGCGCGCGATATACGCGATCCATGCGCTGCGCCCTTTTTTGGTCAGATGACACAGAGTGAGCGGACGTCGTCCAGAGAATTTTTTCTCGACACGGATATAGGCGGCTTCTTCCAGCTTACGAATGTGCACGGAAAGATTGCCATCAGTGCCACCGACTTTTTGGCGCAATAGCGAAAAATCCGCGGATCCCGCGCCAGATAGGTACGCCATAATCGACAAACGCACGCGTCCGTGAATGACATCGTCTATTTCGCGATAGTCAAAATCGCTGTCTTTATTTTCTTTTGATGTCGCCACCAGCCTATACGACCTCCGATGGCTCGTTCCGCATCAAGATTAATCCGGGCAATGTCGAACATAACAAGGTGCCGACCCCGCCCAATAATAGCTGATTGACGCTACCCATCAGCGCCAGCGACGCCATGGCGCAGACCCATGAAATGGCCGCGATCCAACGCATCCAACCGACACGGGCAGCGGTAGCGGTGGCAAAGAACGCAACCCCGAAAAGCCCAAATGCCATCGGGAACATCAAGCTAAACAGAAATCCTGGCGGGATGCCAAGGCTGGTAAAATTGTCATGCACAAGCATCAGCGTCATCCAAAAGCCTGTTGTAAAAATCCCGACGGACAGCCAAACGGACGCTGCTGTTCGATTGCCCAAAGTCGAGGCACCCGGCTTTGTGTGCGTGCGCCGTCCAAAATACATCGATAGCCCCCATCCAAGGACCATCGCAAATGCCCATGGCCAGGGTCCGTCGGCGAACGACAAAACAGAAATGCCAACCTCTTGGCCGTAAACCATCAATGTCGTGCCACCGATGACGATCCCCCATATGACATAGATCAGCCCGCTCACCAGGGGCGTATCACGCCCTTCTTCGGCGAGCGCTTTTACATAGGCGAGGTCATCAACAAGATCATCGGTCATTTATATGGCTCCCTACTGTCGGGCCCTGAAGTCAGATATGGCCCAAATAACAGTATTTGCAAATTACTTTGTTTTTTAAAGTAAATTGAGCAAGATGTCAATATCGCAATGACGGCACTGCTGATCGGCTGGCCCCCAACTTGACGAGGCTCAGTCAGGCCCGGACACTCATCCCTCGTCGCCCGGAAAGTGAAGTTGATGATCAACCGACGCCGTTTGATGGCTATGACCAGCGCTGCCGCCCTGTCCCCAGCCCTTGGTCGGGCGCAATCGGCGAGGCTAACCAAGACAATTCCATCAACGGGGGCGGTCGTGCCGGCGATCGGCATGGGCACTTGGCTTACCTTTGATGTTGGCAGCGACGAGACCTTGCGGGCACAACGCACTGAAGTGCTCAGAACATTTTTTTCTATGGGCGGCGCGGTGATTGATTCCTCTCCCATGTATCGCTCTTCGCAGGCCGTGGTTGGGGAGGCGTTGTCCCGCCTTGATAGACCGAGCCAGCTATTTGCCGCTGATAAAGTTTGGGTGAGCGGCGGTGACAATGGTCCGGGTCAAATTAATGAAACCCGCACGCGTTGGGGTGTTGATCAATTTGACCTTTTACAAGTCCACAATCTGGTTAGCTGGCGCGCCCATCTTGAAACTTTGTTTGAAATGAAGGCAGCCGGCGCGCTGCGCTATGTTGGTGTGACCAGCTATGCGGGGCTTCGCTATGATCAGATTGAACAGATCATGCGTGACCACCCGATTGATTTCATCCAAGTGACATACAATCTCGCCGACCGAGAAGCGGATAGGCGATTATTGCCCTTCGCGCTTGAAAAAGGGATTGCTGTCATTGCCAACCGTCCGTTTCGAGAGGGGGCACTGATCAATGCGCTGATGCGCCGTCCACTCCCGGCCATCGCCGAAGAGATTGGCGCGAAAAACTGGGCGCAATTTCTTTTGAAATTTATTATTTCCCATTCCGCAATAACCGCGACCATTCCGGCAACACGGCGTATCGATCATATGATTGAGAATATGGGCGCGCTTATGGGGCCTGTCCCAGATGCAGCGCTGCGCCAAAGGATGATTGAGGCGATGCCTGCTTGATGGCTGATGTGGGGTAAAGGTATCCCTTTCACCAGCTTTGGCTATTGGTCTTGTTGTAAAAAGTGCAGATCATCGATGCGAGGACGGATTTATGAAAAAACTAAATATTCCAACGGCGTTCAATAAAATCGATGAACATTGGTCGCCGCATATTGCCGGGAAGGTCAACAACCAAGAAGTGCGCCTTGCAAAGATCGAAGGGTCTTTTGAATGGCACCATCATGACGGCATCGATGAGGCTTTTTTCGTTATCAAAGGGGCGTTCACCATGCGTTTTCGCGATCAAGACGTTGCCATGAACACCGGCGATTTCATCGTCGTCCCGGCGGGTGTTGAGCATATGCCGGTCGCCGACGAGGAATGCTGGATCATGATGATCGAAGATGCCGGGACGTTGAATACGGGCGAGCAGGTCTCTGAACGCAGTAAGCACGACTTACCGATATTATAGAAGCCTGACAGGGCCAATAAAATTCGCCGAAAAGCGACCGATCATTGCGCTATTTGGTTGCCCCTGACCGGTGGCCCGGTCTAAGACCCATCGTAATTCATCATAGTCATCGACGCCGGAGATCTGATGTCCATCCTTATCAATAAGAATACCAAAGTCATTTGCCAGGGCCTGACCGGGAAAACTGGAACGTTCCACACTGAACAAGCGATCGCCTATGGCACCAAAATGGTCGGCGGTGTGACCCCGGGTAAGGGCGGTCAGTCTTGGGAGGCGGGCGCACCAGCCAAAGGCGCGACATTGCCAGTATTTGATACGGTGGCCGAGGCGCGCGAGAAAACTGGCGCGGATGCAACGGTGATTTATGTACCGCCACCTTTCGCAGCCGATTCTATCCTGGAAGCGGTGGCTGCGGAAATTCCCTTGGCGATCTGCATCACCGAAGGCATTCCGGTGCAAGATATGGTCAAGGTCAAACGTGCCCTTGATGGATCAAAAACCCGATTGATTGGGCCTAATTGCCCAGGCGTGATTACGCCTGACGAATGCAAAATTGGCATTATGCCAGGACACATCCATCGAAAAGGTCATGTCGGAGTGATTTCCAGGTCCGGCACGCTGACTTATGAAGCGGTGCACCAAACGACGGTTGCCGGTCTTGGCCAGTCGACTTGTGTTGGGATTGGCGGGGACCCCGTTAAGGGCACGGATTTCATCGAAATTCTCGACATGTTCCTGCATGATGATGAGACCCATTCGATTATTATGATTGGTGAAATTGGCGGTTCGGCTGAGGCCGATGCAGCGAAGTTTTTGGCCAGCCACAAGATCAAAAAGCCAACCGTTGGCTTCATCGCCGGTGTGACGGCACCACCAGGGCGGCGAATGGGCCATGCTGGGGCGCTCGTTTCGGGGGCGGATGATACCGCTGAAGCCAAAATCGACGCCATGAAGACTGCCGGGATTGCGGTTTCCCCAACTCCTGCCGCCATGGGGCGGACACTGCTAGAAATTTTACAAAAATAAACCACTCTATGGTTAATCTAACGGTGATTAACCATTGAAACCCCCAGCAGTTGGCGTATCTACAAAGCTCATCTTGCTGGACAGAATTTGGAACGCGTTATGGCCAAGAATGGAGCGGCGCCGCAATCCGGTGAAAGCGCCCCCGACCGTACAATCTTATCCGGTGTGAATGCCCAATATCTCGAACAGCTTTATGCGCAGTATTTGGCCAATCCCTCTTCGGTGAGCGAAGAGTGGCAAGCGTTTTTTGTGCGCGAGAACGATGGCGATCCAACCGATAAAGTCTCAGCGCCAAGTTGGGCACGCAAGGATTGGCCGCCAAGGGTCAATGGCGAGCTCACGGCCGCGATGGATGGCGACTGGGGTCATCTTGAGCCGGCGCTGAAATCAAAGATCGAAAAACGCACGCCCGCAGCGTCTGAACAGGCTGTGCGCCAAGCAACACAAGATTCCTTGAGAGCGCTGATGTTGATCCGGGCTTACCGGATTCGCGGCCATCTGATCGCCGATCTTGATCCGCTGGGCTTGCAAGAAAAGACACCCCATCCAGAGCTTGAACCAACGTCGCTTGGTTTCAGTGAAGCCGATATGGACCGGCCGATTTTCATCGACAATGTGTTGGGATTGGAAACGGCGACATTGCGTGAAATTTTGGCAATTTTGAAACGCACCTATTGCGGTACGTTTGCTGTTGAGTTCATGCATATTACAGACCCGGATCAAAAGGCGTGGCTACAGCAACGTATAGAAGGTCCGGATAAGGACATTTCATTTACGCCAGAAGGTAAAAAGGCGATTCTCAACAAATTGGTTG
>JAJFGD010000157.1 GCA_021776315.1 Hyphococcus sp.
CGTACCAAAGGGCGAATTGCGTGACGAAGCCATCCGTGTTGCCAAGCAAATTGCTGGCTTCTCCCGGCCGATCACGATGCTTACAAAAGAATCAGTAAACCGCGCATATGAAACCACATTGGCCGAGGGCGTTCGCTTTGAGCGCCGTGTGTTTCATTCGGTATTTGCGATGGAAGATCAAAAAGAAGGCATGGCGGCCTTTGTTGAAAAGCGCAAACCAGCATTTAAACATCGCTAAAGTTTCACACTGCATGGCGTGCGGGTGAGGGAGACGTAAATGGATAATCTCGTTCTCGCATTCGCGATCATTGGCATATTGGGTGTTGGTGCCCAATGGTTTGCCTGGCGTTTTAATTTCCCCGCAATTGTCTTGATGGCTATTGCGGGTGTGTTGGCGGGGCCGGTTTTTGGCGTTTTTACACCTGATGGCGCATTACCCGGTACACCGCCAATGGAGGCGTTGTTTGGTGAGTTTTACCGCCCCATTATCGCCGTCGCTGTCGCCGTCATTTTATTTGAAGGCGGCCTCTCGCTCAATTTTGCAGAGCTGCGCGGGCTGACGAAAGGCGTCCAACGGCTTGTCTTCCCAGGTGTCCCGATCGCTTGGGGGCTTGGGACTGTTGCTGCCTATCTCATTGGCGGGCTTTCTTGGCAGGTCGCGTTATTGTTTGGTGGAATCATGGTCGTGACGGGGCCGACCGTTATCATCCCACTCTTGCGTCAATCGAAATTGAATGCCCGCCCTGCAACGTTACTGAAATGGGAAGGCATTGTGAACGACCCAATCGGTGCGCTGTTGGCCGTCGTTGTTTATGAGTTTCTAGTGTTTGGGAACGGACATGCATCGCCGGGCGAAATCGTTAGCTCGATTGTGCTGGCATCATTGCTTGCTGGTGGATTGGGCTTTGCTATTGGTCGATTTGTGTCAGCATCATTTCGACGTGGCTGGGTGCCGGAATATCTAAAACCACCAGTATTGTTGGCGCTCGTACTCTTGTGTTTTGAAACGGCTAACATGCTGCAGCATGAGGCGGGCTTGCTCGCGGTTACCGCAATGGGTGTCACTATTGCTAATTCGCGGATTGCGAGCATCAATGAACTACGGTTGTTCAAAGAAAACATCACCGTCGTACTTGTATCGGGCGTGTTTATCATCCTGACCGCAAACCTCACGATGGAATCAATCCGTGCCCTTGATTGGTCGGTCTTCTGGTTGTTGGTCGCTATGCTGTTTATTGTGCGCCCATTGTCTGTTTTTCTATCGACAATAGGTGCTGGGTTGCCGTTTAAAGAAAGATTGTTGGTGGGGTGGATTGCCCCTCGCGGTATTGTCGCCGTGGCGGTTGCAAGTTTTTTTGGTGCTGCGCTATTGGAAGAAGGCTATCCCGATGCGGGTATGTTGATCCCGTTGGCATTCGCGATGGTATTCGTCACTGTGGTGATGCACGGGTTTTCCATTGGGCCGCTCGCCAAAGCATTAGGGTTGGCGTCGCGCGAACGGCCTGGCGTGTTGATCGTTGGTGCCTCTCCATGGTCAGCTGGTCTTGCCGCAAAACTTCAAGAGCTAGAGATTCCAGTGATGGTCGCAGATGCCAGCTATCGGCGATTGCAGCCAGCCCGTCTTGCCAATGTTCCGACCTATTATGGTGAGATCCTCTCGGAAGTTACCGAGCACCATTTAGATCTAAATCGGTTCGGGTATTTATTGGCGGTGAGTAGTAACGAAGCACATAATGCCCTGATTTCAACCGATCTCGCACCGGAATTGGGGCGGGCCGCAATTTTTCAAGTCAACGCTCGTGGCAAGGGCGAAGAGGACAGGCGTGCACTGTCTTATACGCTGCAGGGAAAAACATTCTTACATTCCGGGATAGGCTTGGATGATCTGGTGCGACGTCATTATAGCGGCTGGCAATATCAGCGGACAAAGCTGTCAGAGGAATACACACCCGACCGGTATCAACAGGACATTGATCCTGAGGCTGAGATAATATTAGCAATCCGTAAATCTGCCTTGGTTTTTGCGTCTCGCGAAGCGCCGTTGAAATTGGAGATTGGGGATGTGGTATTAGCCTATATTCCGAAACCGCAGAACAAACCTGCGCCTGAACCACTCGATACTCCACGCCAGGCAGATGAACACGCACCCGACGCGTAAATGCGGCTAAAAATGTAGCAACATTTCAATGTGTTAACACGACCTTAACGCATGCAGTCTGAGCCTATTGCTTAACGACACATTAGCGCTTCCCAGCTAGGCTTTTTCGCTGAGGAATAGCATATGCGCACACCAAAAATGTTCACCCACTCAGAAGGATCGTTGATCGCTGACTATGCGCAACGCATGAACGAAGCCGTTGCGCGTCGCAATGCCGAAATTGAGGTCCGTGCAGCGCGCATAGAAGCCGAATTAGCGATTAAGGCGCGCTCCGAATTTCTGGCTAATATGAACCATGAGCTTAGAACGCCATTGAACGCCATTATTGGCTTCGCGACGATGCTTCGCGATTCAGGGCAATATGATCTGAATGAAGAACAAATCAGTACATATTCTGGGTACATTCTCCAATCTGCTGATTTGCTACTGGGCCATATCAATACGGTATTGGAAGTGGCCGCCTTAGAAAGCGGCAAAGTCGAGATCGATGATGGAGAAGTTGATTTTTGTGTTCTGCTTGTTGAAGCATTGGAGCGGGTCGAAATCCAAGCAAAAGCTGCGGGGGTAACGATTGAACGCCGCGATTCTGGTGTTGATGCAATCGGGTGGGGCGATAGTGAACGAATCTCGCAAGCGTTAGAACATCTATTGCTAACAGCAATCAAAGTCTGCGGTGCTAAAGGCAAGATTTTGGTGCGCGCCGGCGTTACCGATCAAGGTTGGGCAGAAATTGCTGTTCGAGACAGCGGCGATGGTATGAATGCGGAAGAAATTCGCGAGGCGCTTAATGCATTCAAGCAAGTGCATCGTGGCTTAGATCGATCTTTTTCTGGGCCGGGGATTGGTTATGCCATCGCCAAAACCTTTACTGAAATGCAAGGCGGGCGCTTTTTCATCAAGAGCCAATTAGGGCAGGGCACACTTGCCCGGATCACATTGCCACCGCCGGAACAAGTGGTCCGGTTGAATGATGACGCCGGTGAGAACAATTTAGATCAGAACAAAACTGGGAGGGTGCATGACGCCGCATAAGGGAGCCGCGCGAAAATCCGCAATCGTTCGGAAAGGTGCTGCTGCACCGACGGCGGAGGCGTTTGATATGGCATTGTCTGAAAAGCCACGGGTCGGTTCGGTGATTTCAGTTACTGGATCACACGCACTGGTTCTTCTCGATGAGGACAAACCCGTGAACGACCGTGCGTCGCGCCCCCAGCTTGGGGCGATCATGAGTATTGACGCGGGGCCAAGTATCGTTCTTGGCCTCATCTCTGCGATGAGTGTTCCAGCACCGTCACTCGATAGCGGAGTGGCGTCGCTGCGTATCGTTGAAGTTGAATTGATCGGTGAGTTTTCTAAGCCGACGATCAATGCACCGGCAAGATTTCGTCGTGGTGTATCATCCTACCCGACGCTTGATGACGCAGTTCATGTGGCGACTCATGATGAGCTTGCGGCGCTTTTCGTCGTCGACGGTGGTTCCAGCGTGCGCGTTGGTGTTGTGAAGCAAGACATGCAGATCCCAGCGACTGTAAATGTTGATGAAATTTTCTCGCGCCATTGCGCGATAGTTGGAACGACCGGTGCTGGTAAGTCATGTGCTATGGCATTGTTATTAAAATCGGTTTTAAGACGGTTTCCTAGCGGCCATGTTGTGATTTTGGATACTCACAATGAGTATTCAAAAAGCTTTGGTGAGCAAGCGGTTATTTTTGACCCAACCAATTTTACATTGCCTTATTGGATGTTGACTTTCGATGAGCTTGTCGAAGTTCTCTATCCCGAGAAAGAACATTATGCCGAGGAAATTGGTATTCTGGCAGATTTGATTCCTGCCGCGAAAAAGAAAAACCTTTCGGCAGTCGCTAAGCCTGGAAAATTACGTACGGATGCGAATGCACTTACTGTTGATACGCCAGCGCCATATCGGTTGTCCGATTTACTGGCGTTGATCGATAAACCCATTGGTAGCCTTGAACGCGGTCAAAACACAGCGCCCTACAAACGCCTTCGCAATCGTATTCATTCGATTAGCCAAGATTCGCGTTACGCGTTTATGTTTGGAAGCCTCACGGTACAAGACAACCTTACTGAACTGCTTGGCCAATTGTTCCGCGTGCCCGTAAATGACAAGCCAGTGAGTGTTGTTGAGCTTGGTGGCCTTCCGTCAGAAGTTGTTCAAGTTGTTGTTTCTGTTGTGTCACGGCTTGCATTTGAGTTTGGTCTTTGGAGCAATGGCGCGGTGCCGATCGCATTGGTTTGCGAAGATGCGCACCGCTATGCACCGGCGGATCCCAATGAAGGCTTTGCACCTACGCGTCGGTCCTTAGCGCGCATTGCAAAGGAAGGCCGAAAGACCGGGGTTTCCTTATGGATTTCGTCACAGCGTCCAACGGAACTCGACCCGACAGTGCTATCTCAATGCAATACGATTTTTGCGATGCGGCTTGCTAATCAGGCTGATCAAGAGGCATTGCGTGCGGCTGTGCCAGATGCAGCCACCAGCTTGATGAGTTGTTTGCCATCACTTGGTCTAGGTGAAGCTGTTGCTGCGGGCGAAGGCGTACCAATGCCGACCCGTATTCGATTTGATGCACTTGAACCAAATGAGATCCCTCGCGGCGTAACGGCGAGTTTTTCCGATGGTTGGTCGATTGAGATCGAAGACGATAGCTTCATCGAACGCATCGTAGAGCAATGGCGCGCGCAACGCATGCTCATTCCTGAGCTCTAACTGGCGGCAACCAGAATTCTAAACGATTGTTTCTTGCATTAGCCGGACCAATGCGTTGGCTATGAAGTCTTCGTTGGCTATAATAGCCGCATGGCAAAACTTGTTGAAGTTGCGCAGTTCTATGATCCGGAAGAAGCCTATTGTGCAAAGGGCTACCTTCGATCATTTGGTATTGATACGATTATCCAAAATGAGAACCACTTGTCAGTGGCCCCTAGCCTTCGGATTGCGTTGGGTGGTTTTCGACTTTTGGTAATGTCGGACCAAAAAGAAGATGCGCTAGCATCCTTGCGCGATGTTCTTCCGCCTCGCCACAAGGGTGATAAAGAGGCTCTACTACATACAGATATTTCAAAAAATGAGCGCAGCCAAAGAAGAAAGAATTGGTTTTGGTTACCTTTAGTATTTGCTATCGGCATCCCTTTTCTCCCGACCTACAAAAACAGATCAACGCTGATCGGGCAATTTCTGTTGGTTATACTTCCGTTCTATGTAGCTGCTTTTTGGAGCTATTTTGGGTGGTTCGGTTTTCTTGATTGAGGGACGGGAAGGTGTGAAATCTATCCCTTGATCCTGCGCCAACTATTGGCACAATACACCTACAACCACGTCTGGTCTTTATAAATCTGAAGGGAATAATTTCATGAGAAAAATTCTATTGGCGTTGACGGCATCTTTGATCAGTGCGTCCGCACTGGCGCAGGACGACAACACAGCCAATGCGCCCCTGACGATTGTAATCCATGGCGGTGCAGGGGCTCTTGCCCCTGGGCGATATACTGCTGATGAGGAAGCAGCGTTTCAGGCCAAGCTGAATGAAGCACTTGACGCTGGTTATGCCATTTTAGAATCTGGCGGCTCATCCCTCGATGCGATCGAAGCAGCAATCGTTTTGATGGAAGACGCGCCGATATTCAATGCGGGTAAGGGTTCTGTCTTTACGCGCGATGGCAAGAATGAGCTCGACGCATCGATTATGGATGGCTCTAACCGCAACGCTGGTGCGATCGCTGGCGTGACGAACGTGAAAAACCCAATCAAACTTGCACGCGAAGTGATGGAAAACTCTGTGCATGTGATGTTTGCCCGTGAAGGCGCAGAAAAATTCGCCAAGGAAAGGGGCCTTGAATTCGTAAAACCGAAATATTTTCATACGGAAAAGCGCTGGAATTCTTACAAGGCGGGCTTGGAAGCGGAAAAACAGAACAAAGAAAGCTCACTTCCCATTGACTATAAATGGGGCACTGTTGGTGCCTTGGCACTTGATGCCAATGGCAACCTTGCTGCGGGGACATCAACTGGTGGTATGACCTTGAAACGGTATGGCCGTGTCGGTGACGCACCGATCATCGGAGCGGGTACATTTGCCGACAATAATTCCTGTGCCGTGTCATCGACAGGCCATGGTGAGTATTTCATGCGCTTGACTATTGCCCGCGATATATGTGCACAAGTGGAATATGGCGGCAAAACTGTTGATGAAGCAGCGCAAGATGTCATTCACAATCGCCTCGAAAATTTTGGTGGTGATGGTGGTGTGATCGTATTGGGGCCTAATGGCGATTACGCAATGACATTTAATTCGGCAGGCATGTTCCGCGGTGTCAAAAACCAAGCGGGCGTTCAAGAAGTGGCAATCTACGGCGAGTAAGTTGCCATCAGGCAAGGGCGCTTCGAACCTTAGGCATAATACGTCGGCTGACGGGGATTTCCGCATCGGTCGTCAGGTTCAATTTGCCCACGCCTGAACTCTCGCGGGTAAGCGAGCGGACATAGGCCGTGTTCACCAAGTAAGATCGATGGACCCGTAGAAATGTCGATGGGAGCTCCTGTTCAAGCTGTGTTAATGTGCCGTTGTGGAGGATTTCGCGACCATCTTTAAGGCAAATCTCAACATAGTCTCCAGCGCCTTTGCAATGGGCAACGTCGTTCGCAACAACGACATCTAGTTTACCCGCGCCTGAGATTTTGATGACGCTATGACTTTTTGCCTGGTGTGCCTGTTCCAATGATAGGGCGAGCTGTCGCGATTTGCTGCGCTCATCCTCGTGTTGTTTCCTCTCTCGTGCGATGGCCATCGCTTGAGCGATGAACATCACCAGCAACAGGGCAGCAACAAAGTAGAAGAAAATTGCATCCAGGAACCTGCTGGGGAAGGCAAGGATAACCATGGCAAACAATGACAGCGTAGCAAAATATACAAGTGCAAACGGTTTTCGTTTGAAAGTTGCGAAGCCGGCGATCACGGCGCTCATGATTGTGGGTACGAGAATGGCAAGGCCGGATTTGCCGTCATAGCCGGGTGTCACAACAATTGCGACCATGACGGCCAAAGCGACCAGGCCGAAAATCAGTTTGCGGCGTTTTTTTATATAGCGTTCTATGACATGCCCAGCGAGACACAGGCCAAACCCGATAGAAAATAAAAGCACTAACACCATACGCCAATCATGGGCGGGATAGAGATAAGGCACGAGACCACGGTAGACTTCGGTGAAAAGCTGACTGGCAGCAAAAAATGAGATCAATGCCAGCATTGTGTGGTCAGCTCGAAAGCGGCTCGTTACTGAAGCGGTGGCGAAATAGAGGAAGCCCGCAATCAATGCTCCAAATGGAATGAGAGATGGCCAATAGGCATTTAGGATATATCTTGTGGGTTCGCGGTAATCTGCGAGACCTACCCATTGAATGGGGAAGCGAAACTGTATCCGGCCGTAATGTGCTGACATCCGGATAGCAAATGTATTTTCCCCTTCAATGATCAAATTTTGGGGTACATAAAAAACCGAGTCGATTCGGCCAGGGATTTCTTCTTCTTTCAAAGCCGCCGGTGTGCCGTTTTGCCCGAGCAATTGTCCGTTTAGATACACCTCGCTCGCATTTTTTCCCGATATGTAGAACCCAACAGGTTCGTCGGCGGCGAATTGAATTTTGCTAATTTCGACATTCGCCTTGGCCCATAATTCGCGGCCCTGAGGATTGACGTTCCAATAGGGTAGTGTCTCGCATTCTGGAGCTGTGAAAGTTGGCGGTACGGTCTGCCCGTCAGTCGAAGGGCACACGACCAAAACCTCGACCGGAATCGTGGTCGCTGCTGCTGACGAAAAAAAGACAGCCGTGAGAATGCTGGCGAGAATCGGGAGGAACCATAACTTCATCAGGTCACCGTATACCGAATTGGCGCTACCATTCATCGCCTTTCAGCGATTTTTCCCCGCCGCCAACAGAAATTGCCCACTCAGATGTCGCTTCGCGCGGTAATGAGACACTTGTCGTCGGCCGTAGAGCCGCATTTTGGAGAATTATGTCATGAAGCTATTCGGGATCATTGGTGGGCTATTTTTGGTGCTCACAGCAGGCTGTGTAAGCCCAAGCGCTGTATCCTCAGCCCCGCCAGTAGAAACACCCTTCATCTTTAAAGCCGACAGCGGTGAAGAGGTTGATGCCTTTCGTGGGGAGTTTACGGTCCCAGAAAACCGGTCCAATCCGAATAGCCGAGATTTGACCATTCGCTATGTCCGGTTCGCGGCGACCGGCGAAAATCCTGGAGCGCCAATTGTCTATTTGGCGGGCGGTCCAGGTGGTTCTGGGATCCGAACCGCGCAGTGGCGACGTTTCCCACTCTTCATGGCAATGCGGGAATTTGGTGATGTCATTGCCTATGAACAGCGCGGCACCGGTGAGTCTGATGACACGCCAGAATGCGTATCGGATGTATATATTCCAGATGATGCCGTGTTGCCGAGAGAAGAGGTCATTTCGCGCATGCATAAATCTGTTCAACACTGTCGGGACTTCTGGGCGGACGCAGGTGTAGATCTCGGCGGTTATACAACCCTTGAAAGTGCTCGCGATCTTGATGCCTTGCGTGCGCATCTCGGTGCCGAAAAAGTCACCTTGTGGGGAATTTCCTATGGATCCCACCTTGCCTTAGCGGCGGTGAAGGAAATGGATAATCGTATCGAAAAAATGGTTATTACAGGTGCTGAGGGGCTTGATCAGACTGTTAAATTGCCATCACGTACGGACGCCTATTTCGACCGCGTACAAGCTGCTGTAAATACACAACCAGCCGCAAAGGCGGCCTATCCAGATATTACATCGCTTATGCGCCGCGTTCATGAAAAGCTAGAGCGCGAACCGGTCACGTTACAGCTTGAAACCGGTGACGGAGAAAGTTCAGATTATCTTTTGCAAAAAGAGACTATGCAGCGAATTGCGTCTGCATTTATCGCTGACCCCGGTCGCGTTGCGATGTTGTTACAGATTTATTCTGCAGTAGATGCGGGTATTTATGCGCCGGCCGCCGGCATTTTGCAGCGCTTCATAACACCGGGTGCACCGCTTGAGTGGCAAGCAATGCCATTGGCCATGGATGTGGCGTCTGGCATTGGAGAAGACCGGCTCAGTCGTTTTTACCAGGAATCTGAAACCGCTTTGATCGGCGAAATGTTGAATTTTCCTATGCCGCAATTGACCGGTGCCTTGGTTGATATTGATCTTGGCGATGCATTCCGATCAACACCCAAGACGAATGTGCCAACCCTATTGCTGACAGGAACGCTCGATGGGCGGACCTATCCTGATAGTCAGCAGGAGGCGGTTGCCGGGTTCAGCAATCTATCCACAATCACAGTTCAAAATGCAGGGCACAATTTGTTCATGAGCTCGCCGGATATAACCGATGTCATCCAGCGTTTTATGCGCGGCGAAGTGACCGGTGATGAAACGATTACGATTGATCTGCCTCAGTTCGCAGGAAACTAAGTGTTAGGGGCTTCCATTAGGTGGAAGCCCCATTTCATAGGCAATTCAAAATAGTAAGACCTCTATCGGAAACCTTTGCACAAGGTTATGGTGGTGCAAAGGATTCTCCCGACGGTATACGTCGATTTTTGAGAGGTCACCCAATGCCGCATTTTGCTGCTGGTGTTATTCGGTTTCAAAACCAAGTTTATCCGGAAAAGAAAGAACTTTTCGAAAAACTGAGCCAGGGTCAATCGCCTGAAGCATTGTTCATCACCTGCTCAGATGCGCGGATTGAAACGGCGATGATTACCCAAACAGAGCCTGGTGAACTATTTATCTGTCGAAACGCTGGCAATATTGTCCCGCCGCATTCAACCCAGACTGGCGGCATGACCGCATCAATCGAATTTGCAACGGCGGCCCTAAAGGTTCCCCATATCGTCATTTGTGGACATACAGAATGTGGTGCGATGAAGGGGGCCATGAACCCTGAAAAGCTTGATGCATTACCTCATGTAAAAGAATGGCTTGGCTTTACCAAAGCCGCCGTGGATATCGTACATGCAACGAGTGCAGGCCTAAACGCGACTGAAAAAATGTCCAAGTTGCTTGAAGAGAACGTTATCCTACAACTGCAGCATTTGAGAACCCATCCGTCGGTCGCGGTGCGCTTGGCCAAGGGCGATCTAAAGCTGCATGGCTGGGTCTATGACATTAAGCGTGGAACCGTAAAAGCCTATGATGAGCGCGACGGAAAGTATTATCCCGTCGACATTCGTTATGCCGAAGAAATGGCGAAGCTCGTCACTGATAATTGCGTATCATAGGGCGGTTCAAATCAGGCCATAATCTTGACCATGAAAATTTTGCGAAACGATAGCTTCGATTGTTGAAATTGTTTTCAAAAATCTCTATCAAAAATTTCGGTCTATTTTTTTCAATGTTTCGAAATGAGAATACAAGAGCAATATACTACCGACGTTGAGTATCCGTCGATTTTTATTCGCAATCAGACGCCCATTCTGATGTCGGCAGTCGCTGTGCTCAATGGGTTCAATCACCACTTTCCGGCGACTGAATTTGCTTATTGTGATTTTGGTTGCGGTAATGGCCTAACACTATGTCTATTGGCAGCATGTAATCCGCAGGGCTCTTTTTTCGGCGTTGACATAAATAGTAGCCATATCGAAAAAGCTAAAAAATTAGCTGAACATGCCGGTCTTGAAAATATTACATTCATTGAAACTGAGTTTGACAGCTTAGGTGAGGCAGATCTACCTCCACTAGATTATGCGGCAGTTGCCGGTATTCTTTCCTGGTTGCATGACGAAACACGGACAAGACTGTTAAAATATATTTCAATAAAACTGAAAACCGGTGGCCTTTGCTATTTGCATTATCAGTCCATGCCGGGTGCGAGTAAGACCGTTGCGACGACCATGGTCACGCAACTTTTGGCGGATCAATATGAGGGGGAGAGTTCTACGCGCGCCGTAAGTGCTGTAACCGAAGTGCAGAAATTATTTGAAGGTGAGGGAATTCTGCCCTTTAACAAAATGTTGCCTCAAGTTCGGGAAACGCTCAGCAGGCAGCTTATGATGGATCCAAACTACCTTACGCATGACATATTAAATCGAAACACAAAACCGATCTGGTTTCATCAGGTTCAGCGGGAATTGTCGCCGAACGGACTTAAATATGTCGGTCATGCCCAAGCAAAATTAAACGCTATAGACGCCCTTTATCCAACAGCCATTTCAGAGCCATATAGAAAGTTTTGTGAGGGGCACAAAGATGTTACCCTACGAGAAGAAGTGGCGGGGTTGTTACTGAACCTTCCTATTCGCATGGATATATTTGGTAAAAACCTGCAAAAAATTGATCGCGACCAATCAAGTAATTTTCGAGGTCTATTTTTATATGACCTTTCAGATAGTCAAAGCGAGACCGTACAAAAAACCAAAGGGGATGCTTTCTCGGTAGACTTCTCGGATCAGATATATGAACAAATATTGGAAACAGCGAATACTCATAATGGCGATGTTGAAGTAATCATTGCCAATTGTCATCGCGAATTTGGCCTTGAAAAAATGCGTCAGGCCATCATGCATTTGGTAGGCACCAACAAGATAGTGCTGGGCCAGAAAGAAAGGCCAATAAAAGGTGACACTCATTCTTGGGCTCCAAGCAAGATGGACGAATTTCTGTTGACATCGTTTTTAGCCCAGCGAGACGGAGCGCCTATACCATCGAAAGCCATCGGCGGCTGTGTCGACATTGCTCAACTAGACCGCGTTCTGCTCGCATTGCTGGTCACAAAAAACCCGCAACTCATTTGGAGCTTGATTTCTCGACATGGAATAAAAATACGTACACTGAATGGTATACCAATCACTGATTATACTACGTTCACTCAGGTTTTGCCGGGAATTCTTAATGGTTTTAAACAGCAAAGGCTGCCCAAATTGATGCGACTGGGTGTGTTGTCATCATAATGCGCCGTTGGCCAGGAAAAAAATACCAACGAAACTTTACCAGCACTATAAAAGCCCTAGAGATTTAAAGCTCGCATGTTTGTCGTGACCAATGACCAAATGATCATGAACACGAATGTTGAGCGCCCTTGATGCATTGACGATTTGCTTGGTCATTTCAATATCCGCTTGCGACGGGGTCGGGTCACCCGATGGGTGGTTGTGCACCAGGATGATGGCTGACGCGCCTAATTCCAATGCACGTTTGACAACCTCACGTGGATAGACCGGGGTGTGATCGACGGTGCCCCTTTGTTGAACCTCATCAGCGATGAGAATGTTTTTCTTGTCGAGAAAGAGGATACGAAAAAGTTCAGTCTTTTCGTCTGCCATAGCAGCGCGGCAATAGGCGAGAAGGTCGTTCCAGGATGAAATCACCGGCCGGTTTAAAACGCGCTCTTGTGCGAGTTTGATAGATGCCGCGTGGATGATCTTAAGTTCTTGCGCAACATTTTCTGAAATGCCCTTAATTTCGGTGAGACGGTCAATGGGAGCGGCGAGGGTTTGTGCAAAGCCGCCGAACGTAGCGATCATTTCTTTGGCAAGAGGCTTAACATCTCGGCGAGGTATGGCCCGGAATAATAGTAGTTCCAGCAGCTCATAGTCTTGTACCCCATCTATCCCGACCTTGCGAAACCGGGAACGTAAGCGCTCACGATGTCCGGTGGTGTGGCTCGACATATATGTCTGTGTTGGTGCGTCAACCATGAAACAAATGTCTCCGCTCAATCCCGCTTTCGCAGGCATGAGCCGGGATGAGTTTTCACTTCTAAAGTAATAATTTAATAGGCTAAAAAAAATCTCTTTTAATAAGGCGGTCGATCAAGTCCCTTTGGTGACTTAGTAAACAATTCAAACCCGTCATCGGTAACGCCAATAGAATGTTCAAATTGCGCTGACAATGACCGATCTCGTGAGACGGCTGTCCAGCCATCTTTGAGTAATTTTACATCAGGCTTGCCATCGTTGATCATCGGTTCGACAGTGAAAAACATGCCGGCTTTCAGTTCAGTATCCGGTGCCCTGTGCACACTGCCAAAGCGATCTTTAAATTCTGCGTAATGAACAACATTGGGTGCATCATGAAATAACTTGCCAAGCCCGTGGCCACAAAAATCGCGGACAACGGAAAATTTCTGTGCTTCAGCAAGTGTTTGAATAGCGTGCCCGATATCTCTCAATGTCGCGCCAGGCTTAATCACATTAATACCGGCCATCATGGCGTCATAGGTGGTGTCGACAAG
>JAJFGD010000158.1 GCA_021776315.1 Hyphococcus sp.
GGCATTGGGTGCATTAACAACAGTGAGAAGTGGAAAATCTTCGGCATAGTCGAGAATATTTTCACCCGGAGACAATGCTTCAGCGTCAAGCAAGCGTTTTGCACGATCATTACAGAGCTCGACAACACCAATTGCATTCGCAACGATGACACCATCGTTATTATCTTGCACGACGAGTCCAGTAAGTTTTTGATACCGCGCCGTCGCAGCGCGTTGTTGGATAACTTGGCGTGCATGAAGCCGAATTGAACTACTCGCGGCAAAGATAATACAAAACCCCTGCGCGGCCAAAATTGCGCCGACATCGATACTTACAGGTGTAAAAAATTGAGCGAGAAGAGGAAAACCAATCAAAGATGTCGTTAGGGCCAGATGATATAAAGCGGCTTTTCGAAAGTTTGTGTATTTTCGATTATCGCAAAGCCATAGAATGATGAAGAGGGCAATGAACAATGGAACTGAGGAATGAAGACGCAGAATATTCCGCTGTTGATACATGCTTTCATAGCTGACGGCGTGGAACATGACGCCGGGCGTGACCCCCCAAACGGGAGCTGCGAATTCATCTCCAAGTTCAAGCGCCGTGGCACCAATCAATATTTTTTTGCCCCGCACCGCATCTTTATCAAAATCACCACTTAGCACGTCCGCAAATGACAGTTGCTTGATCTTGGCTGGGTTTATCCCGTAGTCGAGATAAAAACGTTCTTGGCGGTTAATTTGAGATTCTGCCAACACCGCGGCAATTGACGGGCGAATGCCATCATCGCTATCAAATGCTAACCAGCCTTGCCTGACAAGGCCATTTTTTTCCGTCGTCAGATTGACACTGGCCATCACCGCATCATCCAAAAAATAGGGATGTGGCGGTGTTTGGATAAGCTCACCATCTGTCGCCGTTCTAGACGACCATTGCGAAAATATTGGTAAGACGACTTCGCCCGGACGGTTCGCCAGAGATTCAACAAACGCGGCATCACCTTCTGCGTCTGACAATGCAGAAAAGTCCACATCGAATGCCACAAGCGCTACCCCGGCATCTTGTAGGTTAGCAACAACTTTCGCATATCGATCGCGGGGCCATGGCCACCGGTCTTCCTTACGCAAACTCACAGGGTCAATGACAACAACGGCCAAGGTGTCACTTGGGTCGCGCTGCAATAGGCGAAATCGCGAATCCATTAAGGACATGTTCAGTGGCTCAAACGCCCCTGATAGGGTCGCCACACAAACAAGTAAAAAGATCACAACGCGTGAAACAAAAACGTTCGCAATGCCTGCCCAGCGTTGCGAACCCATTTTATTTTTCATCAATTGAAGAAGCGACATCCTATACGCCTGTCAAAAGTCCTAAATGTTCCGACGGACTTATTTGTTTGGGTTTCCACCATTACCATTGCCGTTGCCGTTATTGCCGGCATTGGAATTGGCCGCGCCATTAGCGTTGCCATTTCCGTTACCGTTGCTGCCCGCATTGGAATTGGCAGCACCATTGGCGTTACCGTTCCCGTTGCCGATGAGGCCCGCTGTCGTTGTGGCTGCTGTATTTGCATTGCCATTGGCGTTGCCGTTGTTGCCCGCATCGGAATTGGCTGTGCCATTGGCATTGCCGTTGCCATTACCGCCAGCATTTGATGTCACCGGGCGACGCTCAGAAGTATTATTCTGACGTACTTCCGCCGCACGAGCAGACCCGTTATTGTTATTAGTGGCGCGCCGAATTTCAGAAACTTGACCTCCAATACCGCGATTTTGAGCATCACTCTCATCGCGATCAAATTGTGCTCGCGTCACACTGTTGGCCGCGCTTTTTGGGGATGAAACAAACCCATCGGTTAGATTCGCAACATCCAGCTGCTTGGCCCCGATTTCTGTAGGTAGAGTTAGTGTGCCGCCGGTCTCTGTTTGTTGACCACGTCCATCTCCAGACGTGCTGACATTCATCTCGATCGCAGATGGGTTGCTCTTAAATACCCGTGCCGTCATTCCAGCCGTAACCATCTGAACTGATGCACCATTAAGCGACGATACTTCAACAGCACCTTCGGCCACATGAACTGCATGAGAATTCGCATTCGCTGAAACCGTAAAGGTGGTGCCTTTGACGACCGCGGCAATAACCGGAGTTTCAACTCTAAAATGTTGTTTGTCTTGCTTATCGACCTTGAACAGAAGCGTACCTAGGTCTTGAAAGATGCGCGTGATGCCAGGCTCTTCAGCCGCTGGTAGTGACATACGGCTACTTGGGCCGACGACGATGGTCTGTTCGCCGCGAGCCAACACCGCACGTCCGTTTTTACCAGTTGTAAGAACCGCCCCTGGATCGAGAGTTCCACCAGTGGACACCAACTGCATGCCGGTTGCGGGCTGGACTGTGTTCACAGCACCTTGCATCTCAACAACTTGCCAAGCACCAGTATTTGCGAAGGCAGGCGCATTGGCGACCGCCAACAGGCCCATAAAAATCACAAGACGCTTAATAAAACTTCTCATAATGTACCTCAGTTCAAAGGCGCTACACAGCTAGGTGTATTCACGCATTCGTGACAATACTGCCCTGAAGATTTCATTTTATTTAAAGTTTTCTTTTCACTGGTTAATAATGCGTATACGTCAATATTGCGACCAGGCTCATGACTAACTCACATTAAGGAAATAATTGCCATTTGGGCGTTATATAGACCCAGTTTTGTCGGTTGGTATAAATAGGGTCCTTTGAAAAACCTCGTGGGGACATATTCGCGCGTCGCGTTTCTTTTCGGTATCGCATTCATTTCGTTTGCGAGCCATGGCACCGTTTCGGCTGCTCAACAATCAAATAATATCGAAAGTCGCCTGCCTTCATCGTCGGACCCTGACCAAGGGATCAACGAACAATCGGCGGTTTTTCCTGACCGGCCAGAGATACGCGAAGGCACCATTGGTGCGACGCCGCTCGCGCTACCACCGTTCAAAGACCGCACTGATGCGTCATTGCCATTACGGGATGGTCCGTCCGCTGTGTTTGTTCTCTCAGCAGTAGAGATAACGGGTGCAACGGTTTTTTCACCGGAAAGTTTCGCGCCCCTATATGATGGACTTCTCGCCCGTCCCATTTCGCTGCAGGACGTCACCGTCCTAGCTGAAGCGATCACTGCCAAATACCGGGAGAACGGATATTTCCTCTCACGAGCGATTGCACCGGCGCAAACCGCTTCATCGGGTGTTTTGCACATCGAAATTGCAGAAGGTTATATTGGTAGCGTGGATATAAAGGGTGATGTACCCAAAGGCTTGCGCCAGCGCCTAAAGAAACTAACGGAGCAGCGCCCATTACGCCTGACGTCATTTGAGCGAGCCATGACGCTCGTCAATGATTTGCGCGGCGTAACAGTCAAGTCACAACAGATCGAACCGGTAATATCAGATCTGGCAGCGCATATTTTGGTTGTAGAGGTTGACGCCGACCCAATTGAAGCAAGCCTTTATACGGACAATCGGGGCACTAACAGCGCAGGACCGATTCAGGCCTTTGGCCGTGTCGCGGTAAATTCGATCGTCAGCACTGGTGATCAGTTGAGTGCCGGCATCTTCTTTGTTCCCGATGACCCGGACGAACTTTTATTAGGTGAATTCAACTACCACACACCAATTGGCAGCAATGGTACCTACGCAACACTATCTGGCCTCATCTCAAAAGTTGACGCAGGCGCGTCCCTGGCTGTTTTCGATATTGAGAGCGAAACCAAACAGATCGGTTTCAATCTAACCCATCCGATTATCCGTCAACGAAAAACCTCACTTTGGGCAAATATCGGATTTCAAGGACGCGATATTGAAGAAATGCAACTCGGTGCGCCACAATTCAACGACAAAATTCGCATCGGGTACCTATCTGGAAACTTCCAAAAATCCCATCTGAACGGGGTGACGTCTATTTTCGGCAGCGTCAGCAAAGGGTTCAACATGCTGGGGGCCACAATGGGCGGGATAGCACTATCACGCCCCGATGCAACGGGTGAGTTCACGCGGTTCAAAACGGAAATTAGCCGCTATCAGAATATTGGAAAAGTTTTTGGTCTCTATGCATCATTCGCAGGACAGGTATCGTTAGATCCACTATTGGCCTCCGAAGAATTCGCCCTTGGTGGCGCACGTTACGGACGCGCTTATGATTATGGCGAACTGACGGGCGATGATGGTTTCGCAACTTTGGTTGAGTTGCGTTATGGCCGAAATCCAAATTTGGGCTTTCTTGATTTCTATCAGTTCTATGGGTTCCTTGATCATGGCGTTGTGTGGAATGACAATGCGGCCCCTGGATTTGAATCCCTGTCATTGTCATCTGCAGGTGTTGGCTTGCGGTTGACGTTCCCATCAGACCTAAATGCAAGTTTTGAACTCGCGCGGCCATTGGACAGAACACCCTTCACGCAAAATGATCGTGACTGGCGTGGCTTTTTCTCTGTTTCGAAGAGTTTCTAGTACGGCGCACAATCAATCTTAAACTGGGTGTCTGCGGGTGAAATTGCAATCACCAGTCTTTCATCGGCCAATATATTTGATTTTTCATTGGCCATTCGAGACCTGAATACCCGAGAACCACCGCCGCCGACCACACGATGATTTGTTCTACAGACAGTATATTCAGCGATGGTGTTATTCCCGGCGACGGCGTTGCTTGAGCATCTCCGATAACATTTTAAGCTCTGCAAACTGCAGCCTTACGCGTGCGATCGGTAAGAGTACGCCATTTTCTAACGCCAAATGCTGTTGAATATGTTCCGCAAAAACTTTCAAGCGGCGTTTATCATCCAAAGACAATGATTGCCCGTCAAGTAAAGACTTTAAAATTTCAATGACAAGCTTGCCGCTAGACTCATCTTCGCGATGTTCATCGGCGAGACGTTTCATCACAGCTTCAACATTATCTTCTGGTAGGCAATGGGCGCGCAACAATGGGAATAGTGCAATCTCCTCGTCGCCTATATGACGCGCAAAGTCTACTTCCAAAAATTCAACCAGCTCTTTGATGCCGAGGCGATCAAACTCCCCATGAGAAATCTGAACTAAGATCGTCGCTGCCTCGCGCTGACGGTGATGTTCTGCGAAGATAAAATCGAGGGGCTGATCAATCAAACTAGGCGGCATGGGTTCGATCCGCCATGAAAGGTGATCGGTCCCGTCCCCACTACCGCCTGACGTCGTTGGGTCGTTGTTACCTTGCGCAGTCATCATCAGATTTACTCCTTTACTCAATATTGAAATCGTAAAGACGCCCATATGATGTTTCGATCGGCCAAAGTGCCCGCACTTTGAAAGCGTGCACCCTTGATTTCCGCTGACCAATTTTTGGGAAATTTGATATTCAGCCCAGCGTCCACTTCGTCTCCAAGGGCCACATCACCAAGCTCGGTTCTAAAGTCATGATAGGTTGCATAGAGCGCCCAGGTGGTACCAAATGGTCCGTCTGGCCACACATAACGGATGGTGCCGTAAATATCCTCAATGCCTGATGCTGGCGTTGAGAGGAAGACGTCGGCAAAACCTTGGAACTTGTGCAAGGTTGCAAGGGGAGTCGAGAACCCTACGGTCCCGTCACCGCCAAGCTGTTCATACCCGATTTTTCCTGTGAATGGCGCAACACTTAATGTGGCCTCTCCGTGGATATAATCTTCACTGTAATCAAATGGATTGGCACCATAATCTTTTTGCGACGCATATTCGCCAATAACACCAAATTTGATATTCGATTCTTGGTCTATAGTAATTGTGTTTTCATAGCGCACACCCCAAGTCGCTGAGGAAAGGCCCGGTGCCTCCACGAAATCGAGCAGAACACCATAACCCTTTAGTGTTCCAAGCTTGCCCGCTTTATAGGCTGCAGAGATAACGTGGCTGTCACTATCAAATTCACCCAGCGGATGGTCATCGCCGAAAATCCGATGCACGCGATTGATGTAGAGATAATCAACGCTCAGATTATCAACGATTGTTGATGACAAACGCGCTGCATCAAAAGTTTGCTGATTTTGACGAAAATCAACAGCACCGATAAACCGGTGATTATTGAGATTAAACCGCTGTCGACCAACGGTAATGGGTGTCTTCCAAAGTCCGGAAAATGTCACTTGTGCACGGTTAATTTCCGTCACGTCAGGGTCAGCGATAACGGGAAACTGCGTACGTCCATTGGTTGTTGAATTGAAATCGTCTGGACCAATCGAGAAAACATTTTCGAATTCAACAAGCACCTTTAAGTAGTGGACTTCGCCGGTCTCGTAGCCCAAACGGGTACGAACCGTATGCGCCGATGCATCATTTAAAAATCCTGTCTGGTCTTTTGTTTCGTACCGATAGCGAACATCAAGGATTGGCTTACCACCGTTCAGCGCTTCAATTATTGGCCCGCTATCACGACCTGTGGTCGTTTCCTCCGCATATGCGTTGGTTGATAACAAGATAGCAGCGGCACCGATAACAGTGGCTTTGGTAAACATTTTCCTCTCCAAACTTTCAAAAATTACAACGATTTTGTGGGTGCAGCAGATGATGGGTGGCTGTTTGTCTGCTTGCGGGTACGAACAATCTGGTATCCGCGTCGATTGAGATACCAAACGGGGGCGGACAACATGTGCACAAGACGCGTGAACGGAAAGACGAGAAAAATCGTCAGGCCGAGAAAGAGATGGGCTTTAAAGATGGGATGCACATTAGCAACGAGCTCCGCAGCACCACCACGGAAGGTCAAAATACGCTGGGCCCACTCCATGAATTTTACCATTTCGTGGCCATCCAAATGTTGGAGCGAGACAAAAATTGTCGATAGCCCCAACAAAAGCTGTGCAAACAAAATGAGCAATATCGATGTATCGCCAAAACTCGAGGTAGCGCGAATGCGTGCATCAAAAAGCCGGCGATGGATCAACAAAAGGATACCGACCAAACACATCACGCCTGCAATACCGCCGGCAACAATCGCTAGCATCTGTTTCGCACCATGTGAGATTCCCATGGCATCAAAAACCCAAATAGGGGTTAGAAGACCAACGAAATGTCCGCCAAAGATAACCAGAATGCCCACATGAAAGAGGATACTGCCTGTCACAAGTTGTTTACGACGTAAAAGTTGGCTGGACCCCGACCGCCAGGAATATTGGCCATGGTCAAATCGCAGAACACATCCCACCACGAATACAACGAGGCAGATGTAAGGATAAATGCCAAAGAAAAACTGATTGAGATAGCTCATCATGTGCTTAACCCCTCGCTGTTCGCGCGATTATGTTCGGTGTTTCCCCATCGTTCATGCGATCAAGCATTTGCGAGACTTTCGGACAGGCCTCTTCACTCGGTCCAAAGGTTACGGGTTGATCTTCCCAAGCCGCATCTAACGCTTCGAGATCATTGGGATCGTCATCGGGCGCTTTGCGCAAATCATTCAGTTCACTTTGCGATGGGCTGTGCCCTGCGATCGCTTCAAGCACCCGAAAGACAGCAGCATAAGGTGTCTTGCGTTTCTCAAGCCGCTCCTTCAGGGCGACGATCACGCTTAACGGCTCATTCAGAAGCGTACTCGCCTGGTCATCTGGGCGTGTTGAAAGATACTCCAAAAATAGTGGTAAAAAATCCGGTAACTCAGTGGCACCGATCTCAAGACCGCCTTCGGCATAGAGCGTTTTGAGATCTACCATTGCCTGGCCGCGATCCCGAGACTCGCCATGAACATGTTCAAACAAGTGCAATGATAGGGACCGGGTGCGGTCAAACAAGAACACATAGCGTTCTTGCAACTCATAAAGATCGAGTGTTTCAATCTCATCAATGAGTTTGTCAATCTTATGTAATGCCCAAATCGGCCCCGGTATATCATCAAGAAGAACCGCGCGAATATCACTTGCGGCTGCTTTCAATTCAGCCGTTGGATATGACAAAAGTGCACTGAGGGCTTTGTATTTGTTGGTCATTGATCGTGCTCCCTTAAACTTTTTGCTTGGCGACGTTCTTGGCGAACAAACCTGTCCATTCGACGGCTTTTTTTGGTTCGCCACAGCCATCGCCAAAACTGAACCCGCACTCGCCGCGCAAGTCATAGGCATCCTCCGCGTATTCTCGGTGCGTTGTTGGAATGACGAAACGATCTTCATAATTGGCAATCGCCATGAGCTGATACATGTCATCAATCTGTTCGCCGCTCATCCCCACCTTGCCAGGGATGGTTTCGTCGACTGCCCCTTCAAATGATTTCGAGCGCATATAGGCCCGCATCGCGATCAGCTTTTCGAGTGCCTTTGCGACGGGTTCTTCGTCACCCGCGGTCAAAAGGTTGGCGAGATACTGCATTGGGATACGCAAATCCCTGACATTTGGCATTGACCCTTTGTCACCAAAAGCACCGGCTTGCGCCATGGATTGGATGGGTGACAATGGCGGCACATACCAAACCATCGGAAGCGTTCGATATTCAGGGTGCAGCGGAAAGGCGATCTTCCATTCCATCGCCATTTTCCAAATCGGTGATTTCTTCGCAGCGTCTAGCCAAGCATCTGGCACACCATCTGCCCGGGCTTGTTTTTGAATTTCTGGATCATGCGGATCAAGGAAAATATCGAGATGGCTTTGATAAAGATCTTTTTCGTCCTCAACACTTGCGGCTTCGCCAATGCGGTCCGCGTCATAAAGAACGACACCGAGATAGCGAATTCGGCCAACGCAAGTTTCAGAACACACCGTTGGCTGACCCGCCTCAAGTCGCGGGTAACACAATGTGCATTTTTCTGACTTGCCGGAACTCCAATTATAATAAATCTTTTTGTAAGGACAGCCAGAGACACACATGCGCCATCCACGGCATTTGTCCTGATCAATCAGCACAACCCCGTCTTCCTCGCGCTTATAAATCGCACCAGATGGACACACAGCAACACATGCTGGGTTGAGGCAATGTTCGCACAGCCGTGGCAAATACATCATGAATGTATTTTCGAACTGCCCGTGAATTTCCTTTTCCACATTCGCAAAATTGTAGTCTTTGGATCGTTTCGAAAACTCGCCACCAAGTATTTCTTCCCAATTCGGTCCTTTATGGATCTTCTCCATACGCTCGCCGGTGATTAGGGATCGCGGCCGCGCGGTTGGTGCCGTTTTCATCTTCGGTGCATTTTGAAGATGGGCGTAATCGAATGTGAATGGCTCGTAGTAGTCGTCGATCTCTGGCAGATCCGGATTAGCGAAAATCTTTGACAACACACCAAGCTTACCGCCCATCTTAGGTTGAAGCTTGCCGTTCTTTTTGCGCTCCCAGCCACCATTCCATTTGGCTTGGTCTTCCCAATCGTCGGGATAGCCGATGCCCGGCTTAGTCTCGACATTATTGAACCAAGCATATTCAACGCCTTCGCGACTGGTCCAAACATTTTTGCACGTGACCGAACATGTGTGGCACCCGATACATTTATCCAGGTTCAACACCATGGAGATTTGCGCACGAATTTTCATGATGTGGTCTCCAGCTTTTGCGCCGCTGGTTCATCCATCCAGTCGACCTTATTCATTTTTCGAACAATGACGAACTCGTCGCGGTTAGATCCAACCGTGCCGTAATAATTGAAACCATAAGATTGTTGCGCATAACCACCGATCATATGGGTTGGCTTCAATACAGCGCGGGTCACAGAGTTATGAATGCCGCCACGTTGCCCGGTTACTTCCGAACCCGGGACATTCACAATTTTTTCTTGAGCATGATACATCATGATCATGCCGGGTTTGACGCGCTGCGAGACGACTGCACGGGCTGTCAGTGCGCCATTCGTATTATATGCCTCTACCCAGTCATTATCCTCGATACCCACCGATTTAGCATCGTCTTCAGAGAGCCAAACAATCGGCCCACCCCGCGACAATGTCAGCATAAGAAGGTTGTCTGTATAGGTTGAGTGGATGCCCCATTTTTGATGTGGCGTAATGAAGTTTAGAACGATCTGATCATTACCGTTGGATTTCTCATTAATGATCGGTGCAATTGTTTTTGTATCGACAGGCGGACGGTAAACACAAAGTGTTTCCCCAAATGCACGCATCCATAAATGATCTTGATAGAGCTGCTGTCGGCCAGTCAATGTCCGCCATGGGATCAGCTCATGTACATTGGTATAGCCGGCATTGTAACAAACCTTTTCCGATTCAATACCAGACCAAGTTGGCGACGAAATAATTTTGCGCGGCTGTGCGGCCACGTCCCGGAAGCGAATTTTTTCATCTTCCTTTGGTATAGCAAGATGCGCATGTTCGCGGCCCGTTGCCTTCGTTAAAGCTTCCCAGGCTTTAACTGCAACTTCACCGTTGGTTTCAGGCGCAAGCATCAAGATGACTTCGGCGGCGTCGATGGCACTGTCGATCCGCGCCATGCCCTTGGTCGGCCCTTCTTCGGTGACTTTGCCATTCAGCGCTTTTAGCTGCTCAACTTCGTGCTCCGTGTTCCACGCGATCCCCTTCCCGCCATTACCGATTTTCGTCATCAATGGGCCGAGTGCACTAAAACGTTTGTAGAGATTGGGGTAATCGCGCTCGACCACCGTCACCGCTGGCATCGTCTTGCCAGGGATGGGTTCGACCGCACCGGATTTCCAATCCTTGACGTCTAGCGCTTGTGACAATTCCCCCGGCGTGTCGTGCAGCGTAGGGGTCAGAACAACATCTTTTTCGACACCCAAAACTTCCGGCGCAACATCAGAAAACGATTCCGCAATGCCTTTGAAGATATCCCAATCGCTACGGCTTTCCCAAAGCGGATCTACGGCGCTTTGCAACGGATGAATGAACGGGTGCATGTCCGACGTATTGAGATCATTTTTCTCGTACCAAGTCGCTGTCGGAAGCGCGATGTCAGAATAGACGCATGTGGTCGACATGCGAAAATCAATGGTGACGAGAAGGTCGAGTTTGCCTTCAGGCGCTTCTTCATGCCAGGCAATCTCGTCGGGCTTTTGCCCGCCTGTATCACCAAGGTCTTTACCTTGCACACCATGATTGGTGCCGAGAAGGTGTTTAAGGAAATATTCGTGCCCTTTACCGGACGACCCCAAAAGGTTTGACCGCCAAACAAACATATTGCGTGGCCAGTTCGCCGGATCGTCAGGGTCCTCGCAGGACATTTTTAGATCGCCGCTCTTTAATGCCTTTGCGACATAGTCCTTTGGTTCCAAACCTGCCGCACTCGCATCTTTGGCAACATCCAATGGGTTGCGCTGCAATTGGGGTGCAGAGGGAAGCCACCCCATACGCTCAGCGCGCGCATTGAAGTCGATAAGACTGCCAGTCCACTGACCTTCCGGTGCGAGCGGCGACAGGATTTCGTCAACACCAAGTGTCTCGTAACGCCATTGATCGGAATGCGCATAAAAGAACGAGGTGGAATTCATATGGCGCGGCGGGCGTGCCCAATCGAGGCCAAAGGCCAAGGGTTGCCAGCCCGTTTGTGGTCGCAATTTTTCCTGGCCAACATAGTGTGACCATCCGCCACCGGATTGACCAACACAGCCGCACATCACCAACATATTGATGATGCCACGATAGTTCATATCCATGTGATACCAGTGGTTCAAACCAGCACCGAGAATTACCATAGACTTGCCGCGGGTTTTCTCCGCGTTGTCTGCAAATCCGCGTGCAACATCGATCACCTTGTCCCGTGAAACGCCCGTAATGTTTTCTTGCCACGCGGGCGTATAGGGAATGTCTTCATCATAGCTTGTCGCCGCCCAATCGCCGCCAAGGCCACGATCAAGCCCGTAATTGGCGACAAGAAGATCGAATACCGTCGCGACACAAGTTTCACCGTCTTTAAGTTGAAGTCGCTTGATGGGAACATTGCGTTCTAGAATGTCCGGATGATCCGTGCCGTGGAAATGGTCGTGGTCACGATTACCGAAATATGGGAAGGCGACAGCCTCGACCCCGTCGCGGTTTTCAATGAGGGAAATCGCTAGATCGGTGTCATCACCGCCTGCTGACTTTTCTTCGAGGTTCCATTTCCCCTGTTCGCCCCAGCGGAAGCCGATTGATCCACGCGGAGTAACAATTGTTTGCGCCGTTTGGTCGAAGGCGATTGTCTTCCATTCTGGATTGTTGTCTTCGTTTAGCGCATCATCGAAATCAGAGGCACGGAGCATTCTGTCGGGCACGAGCCGCCCATCTTTTTTGATCAAGCGTACCAGCATCGGCATATCGGTATATTGCCGTGCATATTCCTGAAAATAGGGAACCTGACGATCGAGATAGAACTCTTTCAAAATGACATGCCCAAATGCCATTGCGAGCGCCGCGTCGGTACCCTGTTTCGGCGACAACCACATATCGCCAAATTTTGATGCTTCAGAATAATCCGGCGAAATAACGACACTCTTCGCGCCTTTATATCGCGCTTCTGTATAGAAATGTGCGTCTGGTGTTCGGGTCTGGGGAACATTAGAACCCCAAAGCATCAAGAAACCAGAATTGTACCAGTCGGCGCTTTCGGGAACATCGGTCTGTTCACCCCATGTCATCGGCGACGCTGGTGGCAGATCACAATACCAGTCGTAAAAACTCATACATGTGCCACCAAGCAGCGAGAGATATCGCGAACCCGCCGCATAAGAGACCATGGACATGGCCGGGATGGGCGAAAACCCAATCACCCGATCGGGCCCATGTTTCTTCGCTGTGTAGGCATTGGCAGAAGCGATAATCTCATTCACTTCTGCCCAATCAACGCGGACAAAACCGCCAAGACCGCGCTGCTTCACGTAAGAATCACGTGTGGCTGGGGTTTCGACGATCGATGCCCATGCGGCGATTGGTGTGCGTACGGTCCGTGCGGCACGCCAAGCTTTCAACAGCGGGCTGCGGATGAGCGGATGCTTTAAGCGATTAGCGCTATAGAGATACCAGCTGTAACTGGCACCGCGCGAACACCCACGCGGTTCGTGGTTAGGCATATCCGGCCGTGTACGCGGGTAATCGGTCTGCTGTGTTTCCCAGGTGACGATGCCACCTTTGACATAGATCTTCCAGCTACAAGATCCGGTGCAGTTTACGCCATGGGTTGAACGCACAACCTTGTCATGTTGCCAACGCTTTCGGTAAGCGTCTTCCCAAGTGCGGTCTTCCTTGGTCATGACACCATGACCGTCGGAATAGTCACTGACGCGGTTCTTGAAATAAGTCAGCCGATTTAGAACATGGCTCATGCGAGCTCTCCCTCAGGCAGGTTAGATTGGGGGTTTTGTTGGACAGCACGACCGCGTTCAATGTCGTGCAGCATGCCGCCTTTGCGTGAATAGACGAGCCACGTGATGGCTGCACAGGTCGCGTAGAAAATCAGGAAGGCCCAAAGCGCGCCTTCCGGTCCGCCGGTCATTGAAATCGACGTGCCATAGGATTTTGGAATGAAGAAAGCACCGTAGGCTGCAATGGCTGAAGTAAAGCCAATGATCGCGGCGGATTCTTTTTCTGCCTGCCGGATACGTTGTGTAGGATCGAGTTGCGGCATCACGCGGGGCATTTCTTCACGCATGATGATGGGGATCATTTGGAAGGTCGATGCGTTGCCCACGCCTGTTGCAAAGAACAAGATCATAAACATTGCAAAGAAACCCCAGAATGCACCTGGCTGATCTTTGATGCCAAGGAAATAGAGCACGCCCCCAACGGCTGCGATCATCAATATGAAGACCCAGAACGTGACCCGTGCGCCACCCCATTTGTCAGAAATCCAACCGGTCAATGATCGCGATAGCGCGCCAACCAATGGCCCAAGGAAAGCGAACTGAAGCGCGTTCACTTCTGGGAACTGCGTTTTCATCAGCAATGGAAAGCCAGCAGCATAGCCGATGAATGAACCGAATGTGCCAGTATAAAGCCAACACATGATCCAATTATGTTTGCGCGAGAAAATTACTGCCTGTTCAGAAAAGGAAGCTTTCGCTGATGCGATATCATTCATACCGAACCAAGCCGCTGCAGTCGCAATCAATAGAAATGGTACCCAAACAAAACCAGCATTTTGTAACCACAAGACCTGATTGTCTGTTGTTGTTTGCGCTTCACCACCCAAGGCACCAAAGACACTTGCTGTAATCACTAATGGCACCAAGAATTGCATAACACTAACGCCTAGATTGCCCAGACCAGCATTCATCGCTAGTGCGTTGCCCTTTTGCTTTTTCGGAAAGAAGAAGGAAATGTTCGCCATGGACGAGGCAAAATTGCCGCCGCCTAGGCCACAAAGAAGCGCGAGCACTAGGAATAAGAAATAGGGTGTTTCCGGATTTTGTACCGCATAGCCAATTCCGAAAGCAGGAATTAGCAGCGATGCGGTTGTCAATGTTGTCCAGAGACGGCCGCCAAATATCGGCACCATGAATGAATAGAAAATTCTCAGTGTGGCACCGGAAAGGCCAGGCAATGCTGCCAGCCAAAAAAGCTGATCCGTCGTATAGTTGAAGCCGATCGACGGCAGCTTAGCGACCACAACACTCCACACCATCCAAATTGAGAAGGCGAGAAGCAGTGCAGGAATCGAAATCCATAGATTGCGGTTTGCAATTTTGCGGCCTTTTTCTTGCCAGAAATTTTCGTCGTCTGGATGCCATTCTTCAAGAACAGGGCTGACCTTCTCACCGCGCTCTTTAGTATGGATTTCTTCCATTTCCGGGAACTGCGGCAACTCATCAAGCTGGGCACCCAGTGCTTTTTCTTCCATTCGACGAATGGCGAAATGCATCCATGCGAGAGATACAACCGCGATACCGAACAGCAACATAAAACTGCTTGTCCAAACGCCGGTGAGATCGTTCATCACACCGAATAGAATGGGCAAGATAAAACCGCCCAAACCGCCGATCATGCCAACGAGACCGCCAACCGAACCGACATGGCCGGGATAGTAAACCGGGATGTGCTTATAGACCGCGGCCTTACCAAGCGACATGAAGAAGCCGAGGATAAAGATCAGGACAACGAAAGGCACAAGTCCCATTTGTGTCGAAAATTCGATCGGCCCTTCAATGCCATGTATAATGTAATCTGTGTGGGGATAGGACAGCATAAAAGTGGCAATCGCAGAGATGCCAAATGTCCAATACATTACTTTGCGTGCGCCAATTTTGTCGGAGAGAAATCCGCCATAGGCCCGGAAAATACTCGCCGGCACCGCGTAGAATGCGGCAAGCATACCAGCCGTTTTGATATCAAGCCCGTATACACCAATCAAATATCGCGGTAGCCACAAAGCAAGCGCGACGAAGGCACCAAAAACAAAGAAATAATAGAGCGCAAAACGCCATACTTGCAGGTTTTTTAGTGGCTCTAATTCCATTAGCGCACTACGCGGTTTTTCACCACGTGCTTTACGCGCAACAGTATGCGGATCTTCTTTGGTGACGAAGAAATAAAGGACAGCGATCACTAACAAAACGATAGCGTAAATTTGTGCCGTCTTTTCCCAACCGACAGCAACCAAAATAAATGGCGCTGCAAAGTTGGTAACAGCGGCACCAACATTACCCATCCCAAAAATGCCAAGTGCAGTGCCTTGATGGTCCGCATCAAACCATTTTGAAGTGTAGGCGATACCAACTGCAAAGGACCCACCCGCTAGGCCAACACCCAGAGCAGCGACTAAAAACATCGGGTATGTGCTAACGGTAGAAAGCAACCAAACAGCGATAGCGGCAAAGAACATAACAGCCGCAAAAACGCGGCGCCCACCGAACTGGTCTGTCCAAATACCAAGAAAGATTCGACTGATTGAACCGGTCAGGATCGGCGTTGCGACCAGTAGGCCGAATTGCGTTTCGCTAAGGCCCAGATCTTCTTTAATCTGCACGCCAATAATGGAAAAAATTGTCCACACAGCAAAACACGCTGTGAACGCAACGGTACTCGCGCCAAGTGCCCTGTTTTGTTGGCCAACAGTAACGCCTT
>JAJFGD010000159.1 GCA_021776315.1 Hyphococcus sp.
GGCGTTGTTGAAACGGTTTAGGGTTCCATCGACGATAATTTCGCGATATTTTTTGTATGACGTTATCGTGCGCATAAGAATATTTCGGTCAAACTCATTGAGCGTGTGCGGATCAAGTTCGATGCCGAAATGGCCAAAGAACGCAACTAGGCACCGAAACGACATTGATGATTGTCGGCCTGTCCAGTGATTGGGGCTGGTACCAATATGTGCGCCTAAAAGCTCGGTCGGATAGAATATACTAGAACGGCGTTGAATGCGGGCGCGCTCAAATGGATCAGTCGAATCGCTCGCCCAGAATCGGTCGGTATGTTGTAAAACGCCAAAGTCGATGCGTCCGCCGCCGCTAGCACAGGATTCAATCGACAAATTGGGATGAGCGTCACGTATACGTTTTAGAAGCGCATAAAGGCCAGCAATTTGATTGTGCGTCGTGGGTCCTTCGCTCGTCGCAGCTGGAAAAATATCTCGATTACAATCCCATTTGAGATAGGCGATTTCAATTGTCGTGAGAAGTCTATCAATTGTTGAAAACAAATAGTCCTGCACATCAGTACGAGCGAGGTTGAGCACTAGTTGATGTCGCCCAGTGGGACCGGGCTTACCATCGGTAGACAAAATCCAATCAGGATGGCGACGAAAAAGGTCGCTATCTTCACTGACCATTTCCGGTTCAAGCCAAAGGCCGAATTCTAAACCAAGATCATTTGTATATTGCACCAGGGGGCCTAGACCGTTTGGATACTTTTCACTATCTGGCGTCCAGTCACCCAGTGCCTGGTGATCATTATGCCGATTTTTGAACCAACCATCGTCGAGTACAAAACGCTCAGCACCGATGTCGGATGCTGATTTTGCAAGGCGCATGGCCGACGGCTCGTCAATTCCAAAATACATTGCCTCCCAGCTATTTAATTGTACGGGTCGATGCCGGCGTGTGCGGGGCGCTGTTTGGCGGGCATGTGCATGGAATTGTGTACTCAGCGCATTAAGGCCTTCGGTGGAAATGGCGGCGAGCGCCAATGGTGTCTGATAAACTGTCCCTGGAAATAACGTCACTTCTCCTGGCTGCAGCAATTCTGAAATGCAGGCTTGCTTCTCTCCATGCCCCATACATTCGGCAGCGAGGGTGAAGTTACCACTATTTGCGAGGGTGATACCGATAGCCGTACCCGTCGTTTCGTTTGTTTCCATTTCTGTGAGTAACAAATGAGGCCCGCCATCAAAACCAGGCCGCCCGCTAAATCCAGTTCTTTCAATTTTGCCAGCGGTTAACTCAACGCGTTTGTGATGACCTTCTTTCGACCACCCACCAAAAGTGAGATCCACCATATTCATCCATTGAGGGATGGGTAGGGTCAGCGCGTTTAACCTGTGTAGTGGGAGTGACTTACTGCCGGTATTTTGGATGCTAGCCTGACTGATTAAAATACCGCTCTGATCAATCTTATAGTGAAGGGTGAGTGTTAAGTCCGATATTGCGTCGCTATAGATCAAGGTGATTTGATTCGATTGATGTTCGGTGGAGTTTAAGTGAAAACCAAAAATTCCGGAATGCGCACCGTCAGCGACCAGTGCCGGTTCGCCGAAAAACCCTTTGCCCGGGAGAGGAAATAGCTCGTTTTCAGTTCGCTCATCCGCACTGCTGGGCAATGCAGGCGTTGCAGCTTCCGGGTGTCTTTCATAGGTCGCGGCGGGTCCCCAATATAGTAAACGGGGCCCCGCATTTGGCGGCACAATAATCTCAAAACACCGACCAGCGCTGGATATCGATAAGACTTGACCTGAGATCACTGCATTGCCCCAATCCTGAGAGGAATACTAACCAAATTCGAGCCCGTTCCCAGCGGAAAACGCATATATCCAGGCCATGGCGTCACTACGGTTTTTTTTTGTAATCATATGTAATGGTTTTTGGGCCGTCATCAAAGGACGAAGCGTCTATTGGCTCACAGCCTCGCTCGAACATCGCGCGATCGAGTACTATGCCGAGGATAGTTGGTCGTCGCGCGATAAAAATTACGTTTTCAGGCTTATCGATTTTCTAATTCTAAAGGTGGTGCCCTTATTGTCGCCACCTCACGGCGTTTTTTTAAGATCAATTATTGCGAATTTTTGGCGCTTACTATTCATCGTTTTCACTAGTAGCTGGCAAGCCTGAAAAAATGTGTCCGAGCGCTATGGATAAATCTGCATGGTGCGGGCCGTCATAGTTAGAAGTCACCCCAACTGAAACGCGCGGTCCATAATACACCAACAAAAAACCACGGCCGCCGGGCGATCCGCCAGAATGCATACTGTAATTGGTTTGGGCGCTTTCCGAATAGCCAACCGACATACCATAGGCATAGTTTACGTCTTTGCCGTTACCGCTCTTCCGGGGAGCGAAGTTTTTATTTGTGAAAACCAGCGGGACGATGTCGCCTTTCGCAAGCGCCGCGCCCATTCCCGCTAGACCACGCGCACTTGCAAGCAATCCGCCGCCGCCGTACTTACATTCCGCTGAAATATGTACTTCTTTAAAAGCGTTGGGTTCGCCGATAAAGGTGACAGCCTTTTCGGCGTCTTCGCTATCGGTTTTTGCCAAAAAGCGATCTCCTAGTACGGTTGTCATCGCCGCGTCATAGGTTTGATCTCCGGTGATTTGAGTCAAAAGATGGCTAAGCAGGGTGAAGCCAAATGTCGAGTATTTGTACCTGTAACCCGGTTTCCCACTCAACGGATCTTCGACGAAATGCCCGAGCGCATCTTGTGGCTTTTCGCAGCGCATGTCGCTGAACGAGATCCAGTCATTGTCAGATTTGTAGTGGCGCACGCCAGCGGTGTGGTTAAGAAGTTGACGCAGTGTTACGTCCTTATAGGCGTCAGGTAGCCTCGGCTCAATTGCCAGAATCGGTTGATCCAGCTCAACAATGCCGTCGCTCTCAAGCCGGGCATAGGCCATCCCCGTCAGCATTTTGGCGATCGAATAGATATTGTAGTCGGTCTCGACACCGTCGCGATTATTGCGCAAAAGCCCGCCTTCAGCCTCCCAGACAACAACGCCATCGACCATCACGGTCGCATTCATCGCTGGAAAATTTTCAGCCTGGGCTTCGAATAATCGCTGGGCCTCGGCCACGTCGAATGAGCTGACTTGAGGCGAGGCTGCAGGCAAGCTTGTGCATGCCGCGAGAAATGCCGCGGTGGCGAAAACACTAATTCGAATCATAGATTTGTTTCCTATTCTTTTGGTTGATAAAGCCCATTGTGAGCGCTTAACTAAAAGCGGGACCGACCCCATGCCGGTTGGTCAATCGCTATGTCTCGTTTAATGAGCAAACAAGCTAAAAAGGATGAATGGCTCGAATGGCGTTTGAACGGCTCAAAGAAATCGCCCAAAAACATTGGGGATTTGAGGTCATCGCGATCCAGATCCTGGTACTGATATTGCTCGTACAGACGCAATCAAACGGCAGCGACCCGTCAATTTCGCCTATTGTCGGTTTTATCGACGCTGACATTGCCCGCTTTAGCAGTGATCGCGGCGAAGGAGAGGAATGGCAGGAATTCAATATTTATGATGCGCCAGCACCTGAAGGAACGGCATGGGTGGATTGGATAATCCCTAATGCTGAATTTGAGCGTCCAGGTCCGCTTGCGATATCGATGCAAGGGCCCTTTTCAGCGGCAGTTTTTTTTAATGGCGTTGAGATCGGTAGAAAGGGCGTTCCTGGTAGCGGGCCGCGACTTGAAACTGCCGGACCTATCGATGCAATATTTGCAATTCCCGAATACCTTGTTCAACCGACCGGAAACCGTTTGGCCATGCGCTACTCTGCCAATCGTGCAGGCTATAAGCCAGCTGTGATCATTCAAAGCCTTTATGTGCGGTCTTACCGCGCGGATGCCCGACGAGATCTGCGTTATTACACCCCTGCGCTTATATTTTCCGGTGGCCTGATTGCTGCTGCCCTGGGGATGCTCCAGCTGGCGCGCGTGCGAAAAGATAAACGTCTTAATTGGTTAGTGGTCGGCATTTTCGCGTTGACGGTTTCAATCGCGGCCGAAGTATCGCGATCGGTGATCAACTATCCCTATGATTGGCACCAGACCCGTCAGGCTTTTGTCGGTGTTGGCTTCGTGTTGTTCGGGACAGCAATACTGCGCTTTGCAACATTGCGTTGGCCAGCACCGGGACAACTGGGTCTCGTCAGCCTGGTGTCCGGTATTTCTTTAGCGGTCATCGCCTGGACAATCGGCTCCGGATATGACGCGAAAATCATATTCGCCAATATTGGGCTGTTCTCGAGCATCTTGACCTGGACAATCTGGCGCGGCGTAGCGGCGGACCATAACGCAATCATTTTTGGGCTCTCGCTTATCGGTTTTCCATTGCTCGCAATTGCGTCGCCCGGCGACTTTCTTGATCGCGGTGCGTACATTATGGGTGTATCCGTTTTTGGATATGCCCTTTTAAGAACGCCGCAACTTCTTTCTCCAAATATCGAACCAGCAATTGAGACGCCGCGGCCGGCGATGTTCAGTGTCCGGACCGGCGGGCGCTGTGTGTTCATTCCCATAGACGACATCACTTTACTCAAGGCAGCCGGCAATTACACGGAGATTCACAAAGGCGATAATCAATGGGAGCTTGAAAATCGTGGTCTTAGCGCTATTGCAGGAGAATTGCCGAAGGAGTTTTTTCGAGTGCATCGATCCTACACGGTCAATTTGGCCGCTGCGGAGAGTCTAAAAACTCAAGAGGGGAGTCGTTATTGGCTTGTTTTGCGATCAGGTGAAAAAATACCAGTCAGCCGCAACCGGGTGAAGGACTTACGTGCAGCGATGATGGAGTATTCCACAGAAAGGCCAAATTCTTAGCCTGAACTGGCAAGTGACGGTTTGGAAAATCTGATCACAAACGTGACCATCGTGGACGCCATTAAAAATTCAGTCCGACGCTTGCGACATCCTGGAAAGAAAGAGTGGTGTTGCGTGGGCTGTGTGGCACGCCGCCTAAGCGCCCGCCAATTTGAAGGGTGAGGTGCGTCACCAGTCTGCAAAGAATTCGAACTTTGCTTTGTTTAGCATGAATAAGCACGTGATATTTTTTTGGAAAGCAGAATAAATTGTTGTAACTACTGTGTTTGCTAGATTTGTACTTGATTGTAGCAGTCAAAAAACCGTTGTTACTAAGGAATATAAAATGAGAAACACTGTCCTTGAAGCGACTTCGACCTACGCGCCAGGATATACTCTCGACCAAGTATTTTACCAAAGCCCTGAAATATACACGCTAGAAATCAAATCTATTTTTAGCAAGCACTGGCAATATGCAGGACACATCTCCGAAATCCCCAATCCAGGCGATTTTTTCACGTTCGAATTTGATCGCGAGTCGATAATTATAGTTCGTACCAAAAGCGGCACCATCAAAGCGCACGCCAATGTATGCCGCCACCGCGGATCACAGGTCTGTTTGGAAAAAAAAGGTTCCACGCAATTGTTTACTTGCCCATATCACGCATGGAGTTACGATCTTGAAGGCAGTCTCGTTTCTGCTCATGCAATGCCTGATGATTTTGACAAAAACAAAAATGGGCTGACACCCATTAATGTCGCTCTTGTGGGAGGGTTCATTTTTATTTGCCTGGCAAAAACTCCCCCATCCCTTGAGAATTTACGAAGAGACCTATCGGGCGTTTTCGAGCTTTTTGGATTTGAGCACCTAAAGCTGGCACACAAAGAAACCTATTCAATCGACGCTAATTGGAAGCTTGCCGTTGAGAATTACCAAGAATGCTATCATTGCGCCCCATCTCACAAGGAATTCGCCAAGGTTCACGCAATGGCGCGCCTTCCGGAAGAATTTCAATCCCTGAAAAGCGCCTATCTCAAACAAACGAATGGATCGGTAAAGTTTCAGGAATTCAATTGTTATTTTGATTTAGCACCGCCTGGACAGGAAGGTTATCAGTATGGTCGAAACCCTCTACTACCAGGCCTGATAAGTGGTGGGATAAACGGACAAGGCGTTGCGCCATTTCTCGGAGAAATTTCAGACTATGATGGCGGTGCATCCGAGTTTATGGTTGGGCCGACCATGTTCTTCTTGATGTATGATGACCATATTGTCGGCTATCGATTTACGCCAAGCGGTCGCAGACAATGCAAATGCGATGTATTCTGGTTTGTGCATGAAAAGGCGACAAAGTCTGTTGACTATTTGTTAGAGGAGCTGACGCAATTGTGGGACGTTACAACTCTAGCCGACAAAAAAATTGTTTCCGACAATCAAAAAGGCGTTGACTCCCAATTTTATTGTCCGGGCCGCTTGTCCACGATGGAAAGTTTTGAACAACATTTCCTTGATTGGTATATAATGACTTTGAAATCCGCGGCATTGCAGACGTGAACTAGAGTAAACGCGTCAAGCGAGATCATTTACTACTTGTATTCTGGTTTGGCTGGTATTCTTGATTCGCTGATTGGCGGCCGCGCTGAACTCATAGCCACGCTCGAGATGGCCGGACTGTTCATTGGGCAAAAGCGTAGCACGCAAAGTTTCAGGATTACGCAAAAAATATCAATTTTCTCCACAATACTAATCTGTCGGGGAAAGCGATATAGTGACAGAAATTCCTTTCCCTTCCTGGGCGGATCTTTTTTGGGCACGCCTCAAAAGCGTATCGATTTCAGTATTAAGTTGCGCAAGGGCTCGGGAATCAAGTCTTATGTGAATTTGTTGGACTGCGGTGTTGCGTGCGCGCCCCTCGGTGATTGCATGGCCAGATTCCAGTGCAGATTTAAATGAACGGGCGGCGCTTGCCATGAACCGCCGCCCGACCTTAATCAACGCGTCACGACCGGCCTTCGTTTTAACTGCAGATCGTGAGGTCAACTGTTTCGACGCCAGTTCATACATTTTCTCTGGCCGCCTGGGTCCTGGACGTTCCGCCGCCACGTGAACGAGCCCCGCGCGCTCCAGCAAATCTATATGGTGATAAAGGCCCGACGCTGGCCGCTTCAAACTAATCGCAAGGTCGCGCACCGACTTTTGACCGTCTCTCGCCAATGCGAAAATCACTTGGCTCCTTACAGCTGAAGCCATTACGCGCAATTGAGCCGGGCTGAGTTCGAGCATTTACGTCATCCAATAATTTAATATTTGACACATTTTTGAATTATTGTCAATCTCAATTCCAACGGAGGTGTCTCATATGGGAAACAACAAAGTAACTATGATTGCGGCAGGGATGGCGTTGTTGATGTCAGGTTGTTCGCACTTTCGCTTGATGCATACTGAACCTTCCGTTGAAGCGACGCCCGATTTAGCATCGGAAGCATGGTTTGCTGGTGACGCGGATAATGCTCTCAAGCTCGGTAAACAGCTAATACGAGATAGAACGACGGCCAATGAAGGGCACCATATTGCTGCCATGGCCGCGCATGTCAGAGGGGACTACGCCAATGCGATTGCTCACTTCGATGATATAGATGAAAATTACGCGCGACGACGCGAGTTAAACCGCCTGATATTTGAATCCTATATGCACGTCGATAAGTTTCAAGACGCGTTGCATTTTGCAACCGTAAGAGATTTGTCCTCCAATTTGCGTGCTCGAGCAAAATCACGGGTTGACTTCCCACTCAGCGTGTCAATTTCTGGCGTCGTTGATCTGGCATTTGAGGACGACGTACTAACGCCATATTTGCCGGGGGTCGCCGGCCACGTAAATGGGCGCGAGACAGTATTTCGTTTCGATACCGGTGGGACATTTGCTGCGATGTCACCAACAATGGCAACTCGTTATGGTGTGCATTCTGAACAATGTTCTGATGGTTTTGCAAACTTGCAGAAAACGCAAGTTTGCTATGGTGTTGCCGATTTAGCGTTGGGATCGATCCGTGTTCAAAATGCGCCGGTTGCAGTTATTTCGTCATTGCCGGACGAACAGCTCGGTGTCGAGCTGGGGCCAGTGCTTGGCACTAACTTCTTGCAACGTTTTCTAGCAACTATCGATGCGCATAACGCACGTTTATTGCTTTCGCTTCGTGGCGAAAATTCAGCGAATGCGCAGCAAATGGCACTGTTAGAAAAACCGCATTCAAAGGCACCATTTCTGCTATTGTCGGATCATTTTATCTTAGCGCGTGGCGGCGCAGGCGACCGCCGCGACCTCAATTTTTTCGTCGATTCCGGGCTTGTCGCCGTAGACCGTGACGGCGTACAGGCCGGCTTGCTTATTCCGCGAGCCGAGGCGATGGTGTGGGCAGGCGTTTCTGATACAAGCGTAGATGGAACGATTGTAAAACTGGAAACAAAGATTGAACTCGGTCAAACGTCTCAAGGAAGTCAACGTGCGCTAATCTTGCCTGATGCCGCTTGGTCTTCCTTTGGGGCGTTTGGTGGGATTGGCGTCAATGGTTTGATTTCTTACGGTTATCTCAAAAACTATTCTTGGACTTTGGATTTTGATCAGCATCTGATCATCTTGTCACAATGATTTCGGCTACCGTGAAAGTTAGCCCAATGCTGGATCATTTCCTGCTACAACGATAATTTATGCATGCGTGATAAACGCCTTTTTTGTCGGGTCGTTTTGTTGGTTTTTAAATGACTTAGATTTTCATCAATTTTCTGATAGCCTTTATTTAAGCATTTGTTTTTGAGGGTATTTTGGTCAAGCAATGCAACCTATGGGCGCTTTCGTTCATACTGGGTCTGGCCGCTTGTGGCAGTGGTGCTGAGACCGAGTCTGTACCGCTCGTTCGGCCTGCAAAAATCTATACCGTCGAGCGTGCCGACAAAGCGCGCGACCTTACCTTTCCAGCAGTTGTTCGTGCAGCGCGCTCCGCTGAGCTGACTTTTCAGGTCGCCGGTACGATTGAAGAGCTCAATGTGCTAGAAGGACAGGACGTTGAGGAAGGTTTTGTTATTGCAAAACTTGATCAGCGAAACGCCCGTAATAATGTGGCGCAAGCGCGGGCGGAATATAGAAATGCCACCACTGAATATGAACGCGCCGAGCGGTTATACACCCAGGACGCGATTGCTAAGAGCGCATTAGATTCCCGAAAGACCCAAGCCGATATAGCCGAAGTTGCGCTCGCTAACGCTGAACGCACGCTTGCTGACACAGTTTTACGCGCTCCTTTTTCTGGTGGGATCTCTCGTGTCTATCCCGAGCAGTTCCAAAATATCCAGGGGAAAGAACCGATCGTCGTCATTCAAAGTGACGAGGTTGAAGCGGTGTTCAACGCGCCGGGCACGATTGTCGCCAGGGTGCCCCAGCTGCAGCGGGTTTCCACTATGGTGACACTAGACGCTGCACCGGGCGTAGAGATCCCTGCGATTTTTAAGGAAGCTGCGGGTGTCGCCGACCCAGCAACACAAACCTATGAGATATCTTTTGGCTTTGTCCCGCCGGACGATTTGTTGATTCTTCCCGGTATGACGGCAACGATATCTTCAGTGTTCTTATTCGATGGTGCATCCGATATCGCGCCGGACGGTGTCGCTGCGCCGTTATCCGCGATCCTCTCAGAGGGCGTAGACCTCTATGTCTTTGTAATAAACCCTTCGGATATGAGCATTTCGAAACGTGCCGTTGTCGTGGAGGCTGGTGATGGTCCATCAGTGATTGTTACTTCAGGTTTGCAGGATGGCGATCAAATCGTGTCCGCTGGGGTTTCATTTCTACATGATGGTATGACCATTCGTCCGTGGACGCCGGAATAGGGGAGGCGGGCGATGAACAGCGCCGAATTCTCTATCCGCAACCCGCTTTTTTGCGTCATGGCGATTGCGATTTCACTTATTGGCGGTTGGCTCGCCTATCAAAACATGGCCCGGTTTGAAGATCCGGAGTTTACTATTCGCCAGGCGCGAATATTCACCCAATATCCGGGTGCCAGCCCACGCGAAGTGATGGACGAGGTTACCGAACCGCTTGAGACGGCGCTTCAGCAAATGCCGGAAGTCGAGACAGTTGAATCCATTTCATCTGCCGGCCTGTCGGAAATTACGGTAGAGATCCGATATCGGGACTCTCCGTCTAAATCAGCGCTAAAGCTCATTTGGACGAAACTGCGCAATCAGGTGAACGACGCTCAAAACGAGCTTCCACCCGGTGCGGGGCCAAGTATGGTCAATGATGATTTCGGAGATGTTTTTGGGATCTATTATTTAATCACTGGTGACGGTTATTCACCTGCTGAACTTCTCTCTTACGCCAAAACTCTGCGCCGCTCACTCTTGACGATAGACGGTGTCGCTAGGATCAACATTATTGGAGATCAAGACGAGGTCATTTATGTGGAGATCTCGCGGGAACGGGCTGCCGCATTGGGGGTTTCAATCAATGACATTTACGCATCTCTTTCTCAACAAAATGCGATTGTCGGATCCGGCAATGTTGTGCTTGGGGACGAACGCATTGAGATTGATCCCTCTGGACGGATTTCCTCAGTCGAAGCAATTGAAGGTGTAATCATCGGCGACCCGCAGTCAGGCGGTGTCACCCGGTTAGGCGCGGTCGCGAATGTTGTGCGACAATATCGAGAACCGGCCGAGCAATATATCCGGTTTGACGGCGAGCCAGCGATTGGTCTTGGCATTTCGAATATTTCCGGCGCGAACGTTGTCAAAATGGGCGAGGCTGTCTCGGAGAGGATTGCGGCGCTTGAAAACCAACGACCCGTCGGCGTTGAACTCAACGAATATTACCATCAGGGCAAGGCGGTCGATGAATCGATTGCAGCCTTTGCGGCAAATGTGCTCGCCGCACTCGGTATCGTGTTTGCAACCTTATTCATTTTTATGGGCTTCCGTTCCGGCCTCGTCATGGGCGCGACGGTGCTTGTCACAATGGCGGCAACGCTCCTTATCATGTGGGTCGGCGGTATTCCCATGCATCGAATTTCTTTGGGGGCCCTCATCATATCCCTCGGCATGTTGGTGGATAATGGGGTCGTCATTACGGATGGTATTTTGGTCGACGTCTCAAAAGGGCGCGATCGAATCGCTGCGGCACGAGAAATTGCACGCAAGAATGTTAAACCGCTTCTTGGTGGAACGCTGGTTGGGATAATCGCTTTTGCGCCAATCGGTTTTGCACCTGGTGATACAGCGGAATATACCGGCGCCCTATTTTGGGTAGTCATGATTGCTTTGGGGCTTAGCTGGGCATTTGCCTTCACCATTACCCCGCTCTTTTGTTACTGGGCGTTTCCACAACAATCAGCGTCAGATCAAATTAATAAACCGGATGGCCGTTTTATGACAGCCTATAAGGTTTTGATCCGGCGGATATTAAAAAACAAGGCGCTGTCACTGGCAGCGACATTTGCAGTCTTTGTTGTCTCCCTTTGGGGATTTCAATTCGTGAAAGTGGGCTTCTTCCCGGCCTCCACCACGCCACAAGTGGTGCTCGACTATTATCTACCGGAGGGAACGGACATTGAGCGTACACGCGAGGACATGATCCGGCTTGAAGAATTTGCCGCCACGACAAGTGGTGTTGAGCATGTACAGACACTAATCGGCGGGAACGCATTGCGCTATATGCTGATCTATCAGGCTGGAACAAATAGTAGTGCATACGGTCAATTACTGATCCGCACAGAAAATTATCGGGAAAACGAGCACGTCATTGCAACATTGCAAAATGAGGTCGACAGAGCTTTTCCCGATGGGGTTGGTAAGGCTTGGCGCTTCACATTGGGGCCCGGCGGCGGATCAAAAATTGAGGCATCTTTTTCGGGTCCCGATCCAGCGGTTCTGCGTCAGCTTGCTAATCAAACCAAAGCGATTATGGCTGCAGATGGTGGTGCCATTTTGATCAAAGATAACTGGCGCCGACAAATTCCAGTGTTAGAGCCGATCTTGTCAGCTAACAAAACCGAACGTGCGGGCTTGTCGCGCCAAGATATTGCTGAGGCGTTGGAGGAGAATTTCAACGGCGTACAACGGGGCATTTATCGCGAAGGTGATGATTTGATCCCGATTATTTCCCGTGCTCCTGCAGCTGAACGATTCGATCCGTGGAATATGGTTTCTATTCAGGTTCTTAGTACATCGACGGGTCGTACGGTGCCACTCGCACAGACCCTTGATGATGTACAAATGATCTGGCGTGATAGTCGTATTCTAAGAACTGACCGCTCATTGACGATCAAAGCGCAGGCTGATCCAGCGCTAGGTGTCATTGCTGATGATTTATTCTCGCGATTACGCCCACAGATCGAAGGGATCGCATTGCCGGTTGGTTACTCATTAAAATGGGACGGCGAATTTGGGAATTCCTCAGAAGCCCAAGGCAATCTTGCCTCGACCATTCCGTTGGGACTAATGGCGATGATCCTCGTCGTGATTTTTCTTTTTAATGCGTTGCGCCAACCGGCTGTAATTTGGGCGGTGGTGCCGTTGGCGATTGTAGGCGTTACTTTCGGACTTGTTGTGACCCGAACACCTTTTGAGTTTATGGGGATATTGGGACTTTTGTCGCTATCTGGGCTCTTAATTCAAAATTCTCTTGTGTTAGTCGACTCGACCGATGAGATGATCCGGGAAGGCACGCCACGTTTTGACGCTCTCGTTGAGTCGGCCGCGAGCCGGTTGCGCCCCGTAACCATGGGTGCCTTTACAACCGTGCTTGGCGTATTGCCGCTGTATTTTGATGCGTTTTTTAGATCAATGACCGTGGTGCTCGCCTTCGGTCTGTCTTTCGCGACTTTGATCACATTGCTCGTGACGCCCGCATTATATGCTTTATTTTTCGGCATAAAAAATCACGAGACCGCTGCCAATGAAAAGTCGCCGACACCACCCGGCCATGCCATGGAGGCAGCGCAATGATGAAAACCCTTTCCTTTGCCGCAATCGCTTTAACGGTCATGTCTTGTGGGTCGATCGGCGATCCTGAATTGGCGCGCGGTGCTGGCGTGGAAAGTCTCCCTGACTCACCAAATGCGTGGGTTTCATCGCAAGGCGGGGAAGGCAAGATCGCCATCGGCTGGATCGAAAAATTGAGCGATCCTGTACTTGCTGACCTCGTCGCAGAGGCAATCGCCAACAACCGTGACTTGCGCGCTGCCGCGGGTTCCGTTCAAGCCGCCCGTAATATTGCGCGTCAGGCCGGAGCGGCATTGGTTCCGGCGGTTGATGTCACAGCCACTGCAGCGCGCGCTGGCATCGTCGACATTCCGAGTGCGGATAGCTATAGCGCGGGATTGCAGCTTGCTTGGGAGGTCGATGTCTGGGGCAGGGTGCGTGCAACGCGCAATAGCGCCGCCTTGCGCGCCTATTCTGCGGAGTCTGATTTCCTTTTTGCGCAGTATTCTATTGCCGCGGCGGTTGCTCAGACTTATTTCCTGACTATCGAGTCTGGTTTGCAGCTTGAGGTGGCGCGAAAGTCATTTGATGCGTTAATCCAGACCGATCGCATTGTTCGGGCACAACGCGATATCGGCGTCGCGTCTGGTTTAGATGTTGCGCTGTCACGGCGGGATCTAGCCAATGCCCGTGACTCGGTGCTCGCGGCCGAAGCTGCACAACGTCTAGCCATTCGTGCATTGGAAGTCTTGCTCGGGCGTTACCCAAGTTCGGCACTTGTGCCCGCTGCGTCGTTGCCTGCGACCCCAGCGCCGCCACCGCCCGATGCACCATCCAGCCTTCTAAATCGCCGCCCGGACATTATCGCTGCTGAGCTTGCTGTCGCCGCCGCGGATAACAACGTAGAATCAACACAAGCCGCTCGACTACCGACAATCAGCTTGACCAGTACTATTGGCGGCTCATCCGCCGAACTCAGTGACGTTTTGAACCCTGAGAATGTTGCTTGGCAGTTTGCTAGCAATCTTGTTGGGCCACTTTTCGATGGGGGACTGCGTCGGGCGCGCGTCAGTGAGGCACGCGGGAGCCGTGAACAAGCCCTTGGCACCTATGCCCAAACAGTGCTCGATGCCTTTCAAGAAGTTGAATCAAGCCTTGACCAGAATGTCGTATTACGCGAACGCGAAGTTGCCCTTGCAGAGGCCGCGGTTGAAGCTAACCGCGCATTTTCGCTGGCTCGTATCCGATATGAAGAAGGCGAAACTGACCTTCTCGATGTCCTGACGATCCAAAGCACGGCTTTCGCCGCTGATAGTGCCCTCGTCAGTGTGCGCCGAGCGTTATTGGATGAATGGATTACCCTCAATCTCGCCCTTGGTGGAGATTGGCAAAGTGTCGAACTACCCTAGCTTGGCTAGAAAATGAAATTCGTGAATGAGAACCGTTGCGTTGTTGCCCCTTCTTCGAAAAAATTGGATCTTTGACGTATTCAAATAGATAGCGTCACAACAGGGGCCCAAGATATTCCAATTGCATTAATTGGTGTTGAAATTCAGTGTCGTTCTCAATAGAGCGATATTTCAGCGATTGTGTAAAGTTCTTGGGGCATTTTTCAGGAAAACACCAAGTCCATATATTGCGTGCGACTTTTCTGTGTGCTTAGCAAATCCAAATCGTCTAAAAAGTCGTATAGAAAGGATCTGCTCAAAAGCAACGACTGAGACCGTTATGAAAAATTCTATTGTCGCGAGGAAACTATTGAAAGCCTGCGAGCAAATCCAGGTGGGATCGCTCCGCCTGAAGACGCCAAATGGAGATATCCATGAATTTGGTGGCGGTGCTCCCCATGCGGAAATCAATATTCATGATTGGGCCATGGCATCTATTATTGCTGAGCGAGGTGATATCGGGCTGGGAGAAACCTATGTTCTCGGCATGTGGGAAACGCCCGATCTCGAAAGGTTTTTGAATTTTCTCTTGGAAAACGAAGATTTGAGTATCCCTTTGTCTAAGGGTTCCTATCTTCAGAAACTGATTTTTCGTTTTACGAATTCGTTCCTACGGCGGAATAACCGCTCGGGTAGTCGAAAGAACATTACCCAGCACTACGATGTTGGAAATGAGTTTTATAAATTGTGGCTTGATCCAAGCATGACCTATTCCAGCGCCCTTTACGGTGATGGCGTTGATTGCTTAGAGGCTGCGCAAAAAAACAAATACTCGCGATTGCTATCTTTGTTGCCGCAATCTGCGGAAAATGTATTGGAAATTGGCTGTGGTTGGGGTGGGTTTGCAGAAGAAGCGGCACAATCCGGTCGCGCGGTTACTGGTGTCACCGTTTCTAACGCTCAGCTAGAATTCGCGCGCCATCGCCTTGGTAAGCGTGCCGATATCCAATTGCGCGACTATCGCGATATTCAAGGCACATTTGATTCCATCGTTTCAATCGAGATGATCGAGGCAGTAGGCGAGCAATATTGGCCGCAATATTTTCGCACGATTAAGCATAGGCTGGCGGAGGGTGGTACGGCCGCGCTACAGGCGATCATCGTTGAAGATGCGTCCTTTGAGCGTTACCGCAAACAATCAGACTTCATCCGTCAGTATATTTTTCCGGGTGGTATGCTGGTTGCGCCGCAGGGGATACGTGAATGCGCTAAACAATGTGGCCTGAAGGTCAACGACTTCTATCGATTTGGTCAAGATTATGCGCGAACCCTGCGGGAATGGCTGATGCGGTTCAATAAAGCTGAAATGAAAATTCGCGCCTTAGGGTTTTCCGACGAAGCCATTCGCAGTTGGCGATATTATTTTGAGTTTTGTGCGGCAGGTTTCGCGCACGAGAAGCATATTAATGTGGCGCACGTTTCTCTGTCGCACCAAGAATAAAGGCTAGGGGCTCTTTTAATCAGCCATCCCGAGCAATTCGCGAGAGCGATCTGGATCCATCGTTTTGTCGCCGAGCCAGATGCTAAAAAATGCCTTGCTGGCGCCGGGCGCTTCAAGGGTGCATGTTTTCTGACCATTAAAATAGAATTCTGCCTTGTTGATATTTAGGCTGTGACCGGTGATCTGGTCACCCTCTCTAACGTCTGCAAAACATTCGGCGAGCGGTGTGCGTAAATACTCGACAGCGTCGATCTGTTTATCTTCAATACGGGCGATTTCCGAAAGAGATGCTTCAACTAAATCCTCTTCGGAAATTTTCCGAGCATAAGTTAGTGTTAAGGCGAAGGGGTGATCCCACGTAAAATCGGACCCGGCAACCCGTAGCTCTGCGTCGTAAATATGGAAAATAAACTTTTTGAAGCGCATTTCACCCAATTGACGATAGGCGCGGATCTCCTGGAGCCTGTCACGCTTTTCATTGCTGGCCTCTTCAATCGATTCAGCATAACTAGGCACGCTTAACGCGACCAATGGCAGAAGAGCAGAAATTAGTCGCCGGATTTTTAACATTTGAAATCTTTTTTTACTGACGACCAAGTGCATTTATGAAGCCGATTTGCATTTTTAGATGCCGATGAGGGGCTGAAAAACTTTCACAATTGGATCAGAGAATTTGAGCCGACCTTCAACGGCGACAAGGGAGATACATGCCTCACCGTCGTTGTCGATGATGGGTTGGTGTGTACAGTTTTCATCTTCTTGATGAAGGTCGCCACGAACGAAACCTTGGTCTCCAACGTGATACCCACCTTTCAGCAATAGCGTCCATTCCTCACCACGGTGGGAGTGTTTCGGTACTTTCAATCCGGGCTTTGCTTTCAAAAGATAAAGCATCTCACCGTCAATTTCGGTCAATGGCACACGTTGTACGCCAGGCCCGGCATTTTTCCATTTTAGGCCCAGATTGGCCTGCTCAACAAAGTTGCGCAATGGAGAAGGTGCCCAAGAAGCAAAATCGGATTTCGGTACGGGAACGGTTTCGTTTTGTTTTGGTGGCACAGGCTTATCAAGAGCATTCATAACATTTGCCAAGAAGCCATCGGATAGGTTTTCACCATTCGCTGTCTCGAGAAAACTACCACCAATTTGGTCGAGCTCACCTAGGAATGCGGCAAGGCGCGGTTCGATCGCTGCCTGACATGCAATTAACAAACGCTTGGCGTTGCTAAGGCCGCCCGCGGCATAGGTTGCCAGCCATTCTTCATCAAGGGTTTTTAACGGTGCTACACTATTGCTGGTCATTCACTGTACTCCACGGAAATTTTCTAGACCTGCGCGCATTTTCTGAAGCGGCGCTCTGATCCGGCTTTTGACGGTACCCAAAGCTAGACCAGTGCGTTCGGCGATCTGGCTATGAGAGAGGCCTTCAAAAAAGGCGAGGTGCAAAATCTGTTTGTGATCATTTGAAAGCAGCGCCATTTCTTGCTGGACTGCGCGACTTATTTCAGTTTTTTCAAATTGCACATCGGAGGCATCGACGGGTGTGTCGGCCATCACTGAGATAATGTCTGGTGACGTCGGCTGCATACGGTCATGTTTACGCTTGTGATCAATCCAACGGTTTCGCACCATGCGATAAACCCATGTCGAAAAACTGCCGCGGGACGGATCGAATTGAGCGGCCCGCGTCCATACCGTGATGATGACATCTTGCACGATGTCTTCAGAGGTGTGGGAATCCTCACCATGCTTCATCAACCAAGATTTGAGGCGCGGCCCGTAATGACGCGCAAGACTATCCAACGCGCTGCGATCTTGATGTTCGCAAACCCGCTGCATCAGTGCAGCATCTTCGTCGCTACGGCTCGGCAATGCACTCACAGAAGAATGACCCATGGTGCGGACGACCGAACGACGAGATTGCATTGTCTCTGGTAATGGGGCACGCATCGCCTCCTCCTTTAGAAGGCATACGGTTGAGGACGGTTACTGGATGACCTCATCCGGAATCTTATTCAAAGCGTATAGGAGAAAAGCCACGGAGAAGCGATGTGCCGCGCGACACGACCCAACCTATTGAAATAAAAGAATTTCCCGCACGAACAGTCACCAGCGCGTCTAAAGTCGCCGTCATTGGTTCAGGCATTTCGGGCCTTTCAGCGGCCTGGGCGCTTCATAAATCCTGTGAAATTACGGTTTTTGAGCGCAATGATCGGATTGGGGGCCACACCAATACAGTCATGACCGAAATGCCTGAAGGGCCCGTGCCCGTCGATACAGGCTTCATTGTCTATAATGAACCAAATTACCCAAATTTGACGGCGCTTTTCGAGCAACTTGGCATCGCCTCGGTTGAAACGGAGATGCATTTCTCCGTCTCGGCAAAAGATCGCGACGTTGAATATGCCAGCAATGGGTTGTCAGGGCTTTTCGCCGATAGACGCAATATTGCACGGCCGCGTTTTCTAACGATGGTCGCCGATATCATGCGGTTTTACCGCCAAGCCCCGGCCTTGGCGCAATCCGAACTTGACCTTTCAATTGGAACATTCTTGCAAAGCAACCGCTATAGCAATGCCTTTATCAATGACCACCTATTACCGATGGCAGCGGCGATCTGGTCGTGTCCAGTCAGCACAATTTTGGATTTTCCGGCAAAAAGCCTGGCACGGTTTTTCATCAATCATGGTCTTGTTGATCTTAGTACACCGTTTATGTGGCGCTCGGTGATGGGGGGGAGTGCATCCTATATTGCACCGCTGACCGAAAGTTTTGCCGACCGCATTCGTCTCAATACAGCGGTGACATCGGTGCAACGAATAGCTGGCGGTGTTGAAATAGAATCGAATGGCAACAAAGAAATCTTCGACCAGGTCATCATGGCAAGTGATGCACCGCAATCATTTTCGTTGCTGAAAGACCTCAATAATCAAGAGCATGCAATTCTTTCTGCCTTTCAAACGCAACCCAATCGTGCGGTCTTACACACAGACCCAGCCTTGATGCCAAAGCGTCGTCGCGCTTGGGCGAGTTGGAACTACCTTTCAGGAGAGGTCGGTGATTCAGGTCTCTCCGTCACCTATTGGATGAATGAATTGCAAGCATTGGATACAAAAACCGATTGCTTTGTAACGCTCAACCCGGTGCATGAACCAGATCCAGATACAGTGATTGCTGAATTCAACTACGACCACCCGGTCTTTGATGCAGCCGCGATAAAAGCACAGAAAGATATTTGGTCAATTCAGGGGCAAGGTAATGTTTGGTTTGCTGGTGCCTGGCTTGGTTATGGTTTTCACGAAGACGGGTTACAGTCTGGCCTCGCTGTTGCTGAGGCAATCAGCGACTGGCGGCGCCCGTGGGTATTTGACTTTTCTACAGAGCGATTGGCCCGTCCACAGCCAACCAACGCTCCTACAGCGAGTGTGACTACCCTTACGGGTGCGTCGAGGAAAGCTGCATGAGTGCGGTAGCATTTTATACAGGACATGTCTCACATCGGCGCTTGACCAAGCCTGGTCACAAATTGCGTTACAAGTTGGCCTATGTATTGCTTGACCTTGATCAATTGGATCAAGCTGATCAACTTTCGAGTTATTTAGGTGTCGGTCGTTCGGGGCTGATGTCCGTTCAGTCAAAAGACCATGGCAATGGTGGTAGTGATCTGGCTGGGTTTGTGCGCAACCTTCTAAGGCAGCATGGGGTTAAACATAGCGCTTTTCAGATTAAACTTTTAACCTTGCCGCGCATGTTTGGTTTTGTGTTCAATCCCATATCCGTTTATTTTATTCATGATGCTGCAGGCGACCTTCATCACGTCATCTATGAGGTGAACAATACTTTTGGGGAGCGGCAATTTTATGTGTGCCCAACAGTCGAGGACAATAAAGGTCACCGTCATTCAAGTGACAAAGCAATGTATGTTTCACCGTTTATGGATGAAACGGGCAGATATGACTTCTATTTACAACCGCCCGACAAAAAAACAGCGCTAACTATTCACTATAAGGACCTCGATAATAAAGAGATGCTTCGAGCACATCTCGCTTTGGAACGTGCGCCAGTTTGCAATAGAAGTGCCTTAGGCATCCTCGTTAACTTTCCATTGATGACCCTGGGTGTTGTCGCCGGCATATACTGGCATGCCATGAAAATGCTGATCAAAGGGGCACGTTACCGTTTTCATAAACCGCGATCCCCGATGGCGTCGTCCATGGGGTACTTGCCGACGGCCCCTGTTTTGAATAATCTGGAGAAAGCTGCGTAATGGACGGGAATTTTCTCACCGATGATGTGCAAGCATCAACCACTAATTTGGTGTCACCAACATTAAAAGCAATGGTGCTAGCAGAAAAATCCCTTGGCGGACGAAAGTGCTGGCGTGGCGAAGTCACCGGGTTGCTAGGGTTGTTGCGACGGGGCTTTGACATCCAGTCGACCGGAAAATTGGATGCGCGCGGGTTGGTATTTGATGAAAAGCTTGAATTCGACGATGGTGAAATTCAAGAACGGTCCTGGCGAATTGGTCAATCAGCCGACGGTCTTTTGATAGAGGCTGATGGCATTGATTTGCTCGAGCCCGGGCAAGTCAAAAACAATGCACTCATCTTTGTGTATCAATTGAAATTTGGATCGCTCAGTTTTCGCTACCGGGATAAATTCTTTTTGGACGGTGATGGAAACGTGAACAATGTAGGCCGAGCGTCATGGTGTGGTCTACCCGTGATGAAAATTTTCGCAACAGGAAAACCTGTTGCCTAACCTTTTTCAATTTGTGCTTACGCGTGATCAATGATTATTGAAAAAATTTTTCCGAAAAAATCTTTGAATAGTTGATCCAGTGGGCAGTGGTTTCCGTAAGCTGATTATATAGAAATTGTTCACTAAAAGGAAAATTCCATGTCCATTCTCAAAACAATGTCTCTGGCTGTTGCGGCTGCATGTGTGATGGCGACCTCTGCCGTCGCTGAGCATCATGGCTCAATGAAAGAAGTGAAAGCCGATATCGTTGATACCGCCGTAGGTGCTGGTTCATTCACGACGCTCGTAGCCGCCGTACAAGCTGCAGGGCTTGAAGAAACATTGCGTAGCGAAGGACCGTTCACGGTCTTTGCGCCAACTGACGAAGCGTTCGCTAAACTTCCAGAAAACACTGTTGCTAATCTATTGAAACCAGAAAACAAAGATCAGCTGGTTTCTATCCTCACTTATCACGTGCTTCCCGGCAAAGTAAAATCAAAAGATATCACTGGAAAACAAATGTCAGTTGAAACCGTTCAAGGTTCAGAAATTGCAATTGATGCGACTGACGGTGTGAAAGTTGGTGGTGCGAATGTTGTGAAAGCCGACATCTATACATCAAATGGTGTCATTCACGTGATTGACACGGTCATTCTACCGTCAAACTAGGCCTTGCTTCCCTCCGAGCACACGCCTAGCGGTATGGGTAACCCAGTGAGAACGGTCCCAAATGGCCGTTCTCATTTTCTATAAGAAGCATTAATTAGATGGCCGTTGGAGACCTCATAGTAGTCAATGACTTTTACCAATCGAATTATCGATATCGATTGGAGGCACTTGTTGGTTGTCGGTTTGACGATGCCTTTTCGCCGAAATTCTCGCCGAAAGAGATGCTAAAGCTCGGTGTCTTTGAGGGGAAATACCTCAATGATTGCGTCGATGAGTTTCCAAAGTCTTGGTTTGATGGCGCGAAAATATCGTCGACGCCAAATGAATTGTTGAATTATTTTGGCGTCAAGAGCAGACAACCATTATCGGTCTGGCGCGAAAAGGGTTGGATTTTTGGACCTGATCCTCGCGGTTGGTTTCAATGGTATTGCCGATATTACCTCGGTCGCAGAATTCCCGATGTTGACTTGATACAGATTAAGCGTTGGAAAGGCTTCACACGCCATGCCGGCCAGATCAGAGCTAATTGCGAACCGAATGATATTTTCTGCCGACCGCGACAACGGCAAGCCTTGCTGCAATGGGCGCATGATCCTTTTTTCTAGTGAAGTTTTGACCCGCGTACGGTTCGACTTTTGGGGCCAAACACAGGTCGACTGACGATTGCTATCAGTATTTCCATACACTTTTCCGACATTTAAGCTCTATAATGCCTAACATGAGTGATTTGGCATCGAAAGATCAAGAAAGACGCATCCTAATTGTAGAAGATGATGAAGGGCTAGCGCCCTTGATGATCAGGCATTTAAGCGATAGCGGGTTTAGGCCTGAGTGGGCCCAAAGTGCAGAAGCAGCACGTGAAACTCTTCGGCAAGACAGGGGATTTGATGCGATTGTCCTTGATGTCATGTTGCCCGGTGAAGATGGGCTTTCATTTTGCCGACATCTACGCAAACAATATAACTTGCCCGTGATCATGGTCACAGCCCGTGGCGAAACATCAGACCGTATCCGAGGACTTGAGATTGGGGCAGATGATTATTTACCAAAACCATTTAGTCTTTGGGAGCTAGAGGCTCGGATTAATGCACTCATTCGTTTGTGTGGCCGCTTTCAAGAATCGGAAAATACTACGTCGTTTCGAGATCTGGGCGACATACAAATTGATACCAACAATCGGGCGGTGTTTTTGAGAGGTTCGGCAATCGACCTAACGCGTAGTGAATTTGATATACTGGAACGGCTTACGAAAAACCCCGGTGCCGTCTTGTCTCGCGATCAACTCCTAGAATGTATTCGCGGGGGAAACACGAATGCCTTTGATAGGGCAATTGATACGCATATCAGTAATCTACGACAAAAATTACAAGACAATGAAAAACCCCCGAAACGGTTAAAAACTGTATGGGGATTGGGGTATAAGTTCGAATGAAACTGATCCAGTTTGGTCTATTTCAAAGTATTTACTGGCGATTTGGCACCGTGATTGCGGTTACACTGGTGGCGATGCTGGTATTCAGTCATTTCCATCAATCGCGCGCACTCATCTATGCAAGACAACACGACCTTCAACAAGAAGCAGATTGGTTCGCGCGTCATGCCGGTGGAACAGATAACTATGAGCAGATCGCCGCGGCTTGGCGGTCAATGCATGACAATGTTCAACTACAAATTATTTCGCCAAGTGGAGAGGTGATTGCAGACAGTTTTTCCGAGCAACCAGTTCCCAATGGGCAAGGCGGCATAACAATTTCAGCGCGTTCGTCGATTGTGGGGCAAGATAATGTTCTCATCCTGACACGTGGTGGTATGCATTTGTATCCGTCCGGTATGCAGTTTGGGCTCGCCCTTACTGCTTTGCTGTTATTATTGATGGCGGGGATGCTACTTTATCCGCTGACGCGCCATTTGGTGCGGACCTTTGAAAAACTCTCTGCCTTGGCTGCGCGCGTGTCCGGAGGGGAGTATGGAAAAACCCTGCAAGTTAAAGGGGACCGCGATCTAACCTCATTGGTAGATTCCTTCAATGCAATGTCGATACGGCTGCGCGACGGTGAGGAACAAAACCGGCAATTACTCATCGACGTCTCCCATGAATTTAGGTCACCATTGGGTCGGATTACGGCCTTAGTTGAAACGCTTGAGCGCCACCCTGCAGAAATGCCCGAGCTATGTCATCAAATTCAAAGTGAACTCACATTGCTGGATATGTTAACTGGGGATGCATTGTCGGCGGCAAAACTTTCGCCACCAAAAGAGAACTTGAAATTTCAGCCTGTGGAAATGAAAAGCTGGCTCGATGCCGCGTTCGGAAGACTTGGTGAGCCGGCTCGTCGAAACGGATTGCACGTTCAATGCAAAAATAATATTGCGAAAGTCGTACTCGAAATTGATCCTGATCGTTTAATGCAGGCCCTTGGAAATCTCGTTGATAATGCCTGTAAGGCAGTCTCTGCTTCAAGAGATGGCAAGCTTACCTTTATTGCCTATCAAGACGCGAATACTGTATTCATTGAAATCAAAGATAATGGAAACGGCATTCTTGATGAGCATATGCCGCATATCTTCGATCGCTACTATCAAGCTGACTCGAACGGGAAAGGTCTCGGCCTGGGCTTGGGGGTCGCCCGTACGCTGATTGAAGCAAATGGTGGACAGTTACGCCTTGCATCGACCGAAGCCGATGGTACGACGGCAGGGATCTCACTTCCAATTTCGCATTCCTGACAATTTCCGGACAGTTCCTGAATTCGCAGCAAATATGACGATGGCAGAACCTTTGTTCATCAAACAAGGGATTTTGAAATGGACAATATTATTCAGCTTCAAGCGGCCTCAAAAGCCTATGACGTGGCTGGTGAAAAAATCACCGTTCTTCACCCAACAGACCTAACGTTGAAAAGAGGTGAGTATGTAGCGATTACCGGACGTTCTGGTTCAGGGAAATCAACGCTTCTCAATTTAATGACAGGTATTGATCATCCAACCAGCGGACTGGTATCGATCGATGGTCAAAATTTTGGCGGTCTATCAGAAGGCCAGCTTGCTCAGTTGCGTGGAAAACATGTGGGCATTGTATTTCAGTTCTTCCAACTCATCCCAACATTGACAGCACTTGAAAATATTTTGCTGGCGATGGAACTTGTTGGGTCAATTGGGCGGTCCAAGCGCCATAGTCGGGCTATGACATTATTGGAGCAAGTCGGTGTTGGTGCTCATGCTGCAAAATTGCCATCGAGATTATCAGGAGGTGAACAACAGCGCGTCGCGATCGCAAGAGCGCTAGCGAACGACCCAAGCGTACTTGTCGCTGATGAACCAACGGGCAATCTCGATAGTAAGAACGCTGCCATGGTCTATGAGATTTTTGCCCAGTGTGCCGCCGACGGGCGAACCGTTGTCGTCGCAACGCATGACCTTAGCGTACTGGACCAATTTAGCCGTGTTATTGAGCTCAATGACGGTATGGCCAGTGAAGCGGCAACACAGATTTTGGGAGTTGCCTCATGATCGCGCCAACGCTCAAAAAAACGCTCTCCGACTTTTCTTCGCGCTGGTCTCGAACGATTCTCACTCTAGGCGGTCTCGTTATCGGCATCGCAGGCGTT
>JAJFGD010000160.1 GCA_021776315.1 Hyphococcus sp.
CTTTGCGCTGCCGATCAAGAATTCTTCGATATGGGTATATAATTCGGGTGGTGTATCATCCGGCAACGACGCTAACCCGCTTACGAGCTATTATTTCGGCGGCTTCAAAAACAATTATGTCGATGACGGTGAGGTCAAACGCTATCGAGAGCATCACACGTTCCCTGGTTTTGAGATCGATGAAATCGCCGCCCGTAACTTCATCAAAACTGTCGGCGAATGGAATTTACCGCCCGTTAGGTTTGAATCTGTTGGTGCGCCAAGCCTCTATCTTGGCTCGGCCCGACCAGCACTTTTTGCTGGCGCACTGTTTACCGATCCCGGCGACATGGCGGAGCGTGAGGTCTACACCCTAGGTGGTCAGATCGATTTTAATTTCACGCTTGGACATCGCTTGCCCATGACCTTTTCCTTTGGCTACGCATCCGGGTTTGAAAGTGGTCAGAGCCGTAGCGATGAATTTATGTTTTCGTTGAAAATCATGTAGAAATCGACACACGACCGCAGCATTCGAGCATAAAACACAATGATGGCTGATTTTCTTCTTAAAGCACTTTTTGGATGTTTACCTGTGCTAGCTTTTTTGGGCGCGCTTGTGCATTTTGATTCGTTCAAACTCGTGCGGTTGCCGATTGTTCTTTTCACGGTTTCAGCTGGGGGTCTTGCTGCCTTCGTTGGATACGTCATCAACACCAATATCATGAATGGGTTGCAGCTCCCTTATTCAGATTTCATGCATTTTGGGGCACCATTTACCGAAGAAATTTTGACGGCTGCTGTCATTGTCTTCTTAATACAGACGAACCGTGTAGGCTTTGCGTTTGACGCTGCTATTTTGGGCTTTGCAGCGGGCACCGGGTTCGCACTAGTTGAAAATTTTTATTATCTTGGAATAACGCCGGACAAACATCTGGCCGTCTGGGTGATCCGTGGTTTTGGCACGGCCGTAATGCATGGAGGAACAACTGCTATTTTTGCCATGATGGGACATGTGCTTACATTGAAGGCCGAAAGGCCTAACCCACTTCATTACCTGCCAGGGCTCGGGCTTGCTGTCGCATTGCACTCAAGCTTCAATTTCTTTTTAAACACGCCTGTTATGTCAACCATCGTCATGATGTTGGGGTTGCCCGCTGTAATGACATTCCTGCTTCGACGCGATCAGAAGTCAATTCACCATTGGATTGAAGTTGATTTCGACGAACACAAAAAACTTCTCTATAATCTTCGCTCAGGTGAATATGAACACAGTGAAGCGGGCAGATTTTTGACGCGGCTGCGCAACTGTTTTGGCGCCAGCATCGTTGATAAAATGGTTTATTATATAGAACTCCACACAGAACTTATCCTTTCGGCAGAAACCGTGCTTGATGCTCATGAAAACGGCGAAAAAATATCTGTAGATGTTGAGACTAAAGAAAAACTGGTACTTCTACACGAAATTGAACAAGAGATAGGTAAAACTGGGCTCCTGGCGCTTCGGCCACATTTACATTTCAACAGGCATGAATTCTGGGAACTCTACATGCTTGAAAAAGAAGCCGGCTTCGTCCACCCGCACGCGCACTAGTTGACCTTGTCTCTACCGAAACTAGATTTTGACATAATCATGAATGCAATTCGTCAAGGTATTTGATTGATTTGATGACGCCGGCGTTTTGAATTCGCCATACGTTTGGTTGTCCAGCATTTTCTTTGAATGTTTATCCGGCACGCTCTGCTGACATGATCGCTCAGTCAGCGTTGCGAATGAACGGAAGCACCTGTGATAGAGACTTGTTGTTTTGGAAACGAAAGCCGTCGTATGGCGTTATGGTCGTGGATAGTCCTGTTGGCATGATGCCCTCCATATTATTGCTCCAAGTTGGAGTCGCATCATGGCTCCACCTTTGCCTGAAAGACTGGCTGGTTGGAGGCCCTATGTTAAGCGGGCGCTCTTGATGCAAAATAAGCTGTATAGTGACTAAATGAAGAAAAGTTCATTATGAGGCATGTAGGCGTCGCTTTTGCAGGAGAGCGGCTCTGGTTGCTTGGTGGGGGAAGCAAGCAACCTAAGCGACGCCTAAGCTAGGAATTTCCGCATTATGCGATTGACGCGACTGTGTAGATGGCAGGGAATACGGCTGCAAATAATACTGCGAAGGTTATAAGGGCTGATACGGGTCTGGTCATTGTTTTTCCTCTCTCTGATAGACTTGAGATAGGGGTGCAGTATGACCAAAAGAATACCCTGTCCATTCCGTATACCGCATGAACTGGCCGGTTTATCGCATTGTAAGTTGATGCATTCATTGTGGCTTATTGCGACATCCATTCGTCGCTCACAGTCGTGTGATCAACCAAAGTTTCGAGAACCTCTTCTGTCCCAAACCGATACCGTCGCTATGACCCACAGCAAGAAAGTCCTACAGCCCCAAATAACGATAGGTGACAAATACAGGAACCTTGGCGAAATTTGCACCTTCTGGTCTTTCCAATGAAATACGGTCAGAAGTCCAAATTCGGCATGTATCAATATGTACGACTTGAACGACGGAAATACCCTTTACCCGAACCCAAGCTGGCCAATCATTGGCCGCACAGATTTCCATAGTTCGCGCTGAACCGTCGGCACTCTCATAGAGGACAAATTCCTCGCTGCCCAATTCGGGATCAAGGCGAACTATTTTTTCGGTTTGTGCATGAGCAGAGGTTACGAGCAATTGAAAACAAACTGCAATTAGGGCTGCTCTCATGGGTGATTCTCCGAACTGAGTATCGCTTTATCGGTGTCGCGAAATTCTAAAAAAAACAAATGCGAGGATTGCCGCACCCAAGGCGCCCAAAGGTAACATGACAAGTGCAGGCTGGCTCATTATGCCGTCAACAAAGTGATTTGGTAGAAACATCTTGCCAAGACTTTTCACCCAATTGAGAAAGCTTGCATGATCAGTGAACAAATTTTCTAGACTTATGTCCCAAGCCACTGAGTCACGCGTTGCCGCTAGCCAAAATGTGAAAATAGCTAAACCGCTACGAACCACTGCAGTGATCGCGAAAAGCCATCCGAGTGTTTTAAAAATAATCCGCATGGTGACCCCCTTCAAAGTGGTAATACACGAATATTGCGATGCAAACGAATTAGCTTCCAAGCAGTCAGTCGTTTTAGCTAATGATTGTTAGTTTAACCCTTCCAAATCGGAAATCAATTCCTTTAACGCATTTAGCCTAAGCTCTA
>JAJFGD010000017.1 GCA_021776315.1 Hyphococcus sp.
GGATTTCATAACCTGTCGCGATGCCCCGAACCAAATCGCGTCCACCTTTGCCGCACTGTTGTGCAACAGCCAGAACTGGTGGGATATTATCGCCAGGGTGAGAATAATCCGCGGCCAAAAATGTGTCGTGGAAATCAAGTTCACGTACCGCCGTGCCGTTTGCCCAAGCTGCCCATTCAGCGCAGACTTTGTGATCTGCAGGCGCACCAAACAATGTCGCGCCGCCAGAACGCATATGGGTGTTTGCCATCGCGCGTGCTGATTTAATCGGACCACGATTCAATGAAGCGATCCCAACAGACGCGTTATCAATAATCCGGTTGATGATCATATCCGTCGCTTCGGCATCGACCTCTACAGAGTCAGCAGCGACTTCGGCAATTTTCCAAGCGAGTTGATTCTCGCGCTTCAATTCATTTTTAGATGGGTGCGCGTGAACATCATGAGTGATCATCGGGAAGGTCCTTATTTTGGGTATCAGAAAAGTGGTGGGCATGGGCGGGCTTTTCGCACCCGCAAACAAATTTGCGCCTTCCCTACGCCCCACTGCGACAGGCTGTCCATGGGGAAAACCGGCGTCAAACCGCCTCTGGAAAACTTCGTCTTTTATATCAAAGCGTTACGCGCGATAGCTCTCTACCAGCCGCCACCACCACCGCCGCCGCCGCCGCCGCCAGACGATCCGCCACCACCTGATCCCGATGAGCTGGAGCTTTGCGGCAAGGCACTCGTCACGCCGCTTGAAATGCCCGAAACGAGCGCCCGGTTCAGCGCACCGAGCGAATTCCCGCGGTGACCACCATAGCTCCCCCAATGCGGCTGATATTCCGCCGCCTCCCGTGGCATCAGCTTTTCAAAATGCGTTGTCCACGGTTTCTCCACGCCAAGGGCCACGGCAAATGGTAAGAAACGTTCGTAGCGCTCAACCGTCATTGGCGGCGGCGCATCACTCGCAACATCGACGGCATTCAATTGCAGTGCTTCAGCTGTCTTTAAATAGAGACGAAAACCTTCAATCTCTGTGCGGACTTGTTGGCCTATCGGTGTTGGGGCCGGCAAAAAGTAAGAGGCCAGAATGGCGACAATAATCAACGCACCAACACCGGCGGAATGAAAGTTCGACCATTCAACGGAGAGATTGGCCGCTAACAAAACCGCTAGTCCTGAGACGACAATCGCCGCGACAAGAAACCCACGGTTCCAACGAAAATAGGGTTCGCCATATTCCTTCGCCAATCTATTTTTAAATAGGCTATAAACGCCCGTGAATGTTGCATTATATTTATCACCAAATTTGAAAGATTCACCGACGCTGCACAGACTTTCAACAAGATCATTTTCAATCTTTCCAACCGGCAAAATATCATTCCCAACCAAATGTGAGATTTTGGTTTCTTTATTACTGTCGACATCAATGTTGATACGCCCTTGCGTCGCCAAACCCATCAATGCACCGATCAATGCATCGTGCCCCTTCACACCACGATGAAATACATGGTGCACTGCTGCGGGTGAATATCCTTCTGGTGGCTCGTAACGCGCAAAAACAGGCCCCTTTACGGGGTCACGCCCAACCCGAAGCCAAGCGAATATGAAATAAAAACTGATCAATAAAAAGGCCGACAGAAGTACGATGCGCGACGCATTCAGCGCCCACCATTCCGCCCGTGCATCCGCAAAAGTTGGTGGGTCGACAATGCCTTTTTCAAATCCGACAGCAACGGTCAGCCCTTCGTGTACGCCCAACCGACTCGTGGTCTCAAAGATGTGAGCACCGTTAGTATATTGATATTGATAGTCCGACTGGCTTTCCCCCTGGCTGCCCGTATAGCCTGCGCGTTGAATTGCGCCCGCACCACCCGGTAATAAAACCTCCGCCCGTGCGTGCAAAATGGGAAAAGCCCAATAGCTGCCGGTTACATTCCAATACACTTCATCATACCCATCGAAATAGCGGACCTGGTTTTTGACTTCATAGGTGAGTTGGTAAACATGAGATCCGTCGGCTAGGAACACATCCGCATCACCAACACGCACGCGAAACGCGTTGCCGGGCTTTTCGATAGCAAACGGTTCCTTTTGGCCATCGCGCGTGACGTCAACGACATCATAGTGATAGGGAATTTTCTGACCGCTTTTTTCAAAGAACCGCGGTAGATCTCTGAAAATTCCCCGCCGAATTTGATATCCTTCAGAATTCACAGAAATTGTTTCGCGAACCAGAATGTCGCCGTCCTGTTGAACCTCTATTGCAACATTGAAATCGGTAATGCGCTCTTCAGCAAGCGCCGGCGAGAAAAATACCAAAAGGAAAATTGCGGCAAGGCGAATGATCATATTAACCCTCGACAGATATTTCTGGTGCTGCACGATCCTCTACACCAATTTCGAAGTAATCATGTTTTTCAAACCCAGTAACACCGGCGACGATATTTGACGGGATGGTCTCCACCTTCGTGTTCAGTTCACGCACCGCCCCGTTATAGAAACGGCGGGCCATCTCAATTTTGTCCTCAGTTTCCGAAAGCTCTTGTTGGAGGTTGAGAAATTGTTCACTCGCTTTCAACTCCGGATAATCTTCCGCAACAGCGATCACTTTCGATACAGGGCGGGCCAAGGCCTTCTCGGCAGCACCGCGGGCTTTCGGATCATCTCCGGCCGCCTGTGCGGCACTGCGCTTTTGCGCCACCTCCTCAAAAAGATCGCGCTCATGGGCGGCGTAGCCTTTCACGACCTCAACGAGGCGCGGAATTAACGTGGCCCGACGTTTGAGTTGAACATCGATATCTGACCAACCATTTCTAACGAGTTGGCGTTTCGCAACCAGTTGGTTGAAGACCAAAGCGATCGCGATTCCGACCAAAACGGCCAACGAGAAGAAAACAAGCATGCAGGGCCACCTCGCCTAGTTTTAATGCCAATCCATCAACTGAACTATTCTTCCGTTTTACTAGGGTTGCAACTAGCGATCGATCTTGTCGCGCAAATGAACGCCTTAGAAAAACAACAGTTTAACGGCCATTCCTACCAATGCGAGGTAAAAGACTTTTTTAATCAAAGCCTCGCCCTTTGCCACTGCTGAACTCGCACCCAACCAGCCACCAATGAAATGCCCGGCAGCAAGGGCAAAGCCAAAGGCCCAGGCAATTTCTACATTAGCGGCAAACACCGCTAGCGAAACCAAAGAGAACACTAACGCAATAAAAACCTTGTGCATATTGCACCGGACGAGATCGAGACCCATCACACGATTGAGTATTGGGATTTGAATAAGTCCAACGCCAATCTGGATAAACCCACCCCAAAATCCGGCACCAATAAAAAGGATGTGCCCTAGGAGTAAGTTGCGTGGTTTGCCATTCGACTCAGTAGGCTTTTGTCCAGCACCGTTCATCATCACAACCATTATACCGATCATGATCAGCGCGAGCGTGCGCTCGAACCAAACGCCGTCGAGTTTCACACCGACATTGGCGCCAAAGAACGCACCAACACTCGCACAAGCCGCAAGCGAGGCACTGAGTTTGAAATCGGAAAACCCTTTGCGGAAAAATGTCGTCACAGACGCAATATTTTGGGCGATGATGCCAATTCGATTGGTGCCATTGGCGACCGGCCCAGGCACACCCAAAAACACCATTATTGGTACAGACAGAATTGAACCACCACCCGCAAGCACATTGATCCAACCGGAGGCAATACCCACGACAAACAAAAGTGCCAATTTCCAGAGCTCTATATCCATGGGCGTCCGTTAAACGAATTTACGGTGTTCGGCTATGCACCCAGTCCATCAACAGGATTAGGATTGGTTTTAAAGTGTTTCAAAAGCCAGAAACCGGCCTTTGAAAGCATCATTTGGTACAAAACAAGCGTTTGTTGAACCAAACCAGCCGATGCGGTTGCGCTGGACAAAATCATAAATAGCGTCGCCAATAAAACTAGGGACGACGCGGCCTAGCTGCCCCAACCACCGCCAAGGGGCTGGCATTAATCGCGCGATGACACAGACGCCGCGCCATCGGTAATACGGCATACCATTATGCAAAACCATGAAAGTATCGAAGGCTTCAGCATCCAATCCGTAATGTTTGTATAGCGCTTTGGGGATCTCTTCTTGAATGGCAGCAAATTTAGATTCGCCTTTGTGATCCCGCGCAATCACCCACTGCACCCCTGATGAACAAAGCACACATTTGCCGTCAAAGATAACTAGCGGTTTCCTGTCATCAAAACAGGGAACGTCTGTGTTGTTGCGATAGCTATATGCCTTTTCTCGATTCAAAGGTTACATCCCCACAAGCGCGACGATGAAGGCCAGTTCAATCAGCACAGTGAGTGGTAGGCGCACAGCTAAATACCATTCCGGCGCACCAGACCCGCGACGGGTCGCTTGCAGATCATCAAATAAAAGCAACGCCACAATCACCATGATCGCTGGAAACTTATAAACAAGCGCGAGTGGCATAAACAATGGCAGGGCGGCAAGCATCGGCAGTCCAGCCCCAAGCAATGCCGCGAGTGTAGGTCCTTCCGGTTTCATCACAGCGACACCCCAACGCACACCACCGAAAAAGACAATCAATGCTGCACCATAAAGTGACATGAAGGTTGCCGCTGCAAATGGTGCTCCGCCCTCAATACTCACAATGACAAGCGCTGCCGCAATCAATGGAAATGCCGCGAGATAGGCAAGCAATTGGGCAACACCAGTATTTGGCAAATAGGGTTGCGCTGCGGTTGCTTCGCGCACATTGCTTTTCAAAACGAAGGTTTCATTGACCATAACCAACTCTCCTTTATGCAGATCATTACAATGGTGCATCCGTCACAGAGTATGACGCATGTTACGCTACGCTTCCTCTTTTGGCTTTTTCTTCCCAATGAATGGTTTCATTAGATCAACAGCTTTTGATCCCATTCGGATAAGGGGCAAAAGTGTTTCTTTGGGCACATCTTTGACCTGGCCATACCAACCGTCAAAGACATCGATCAGCTCGGCCACTTCACCCAATCGTTGCACTGCTGCTGGATTGGTCGCTGGATCTTCGCGTGCATCTTTTAGACATGCGGTCAGAACTGCTTTTGCCGGATCGATCTCGCGCGCCTTTCGCATCTCAACTATTCGGGCAACCATTTCCCAAACGTCGCCTTCCGCCGCAAAATGGTCACGACGATCTCCGCGAACGGGAACACGCCGAACCAAATTCCATGACGTCAATTCTTTGACGGAATTGGAAACATTGGAGCGGGCCAGCCCAAGCTTTTCGGCAATCTCCTCTGCCGGGATCGGTTGGTCACTGACAAGCATCAGCGCGTGCACTTGCGCCACAGATCGGTTGACGCCCCAAGTTGCACCCATATCGCCCCAATGGAGAATGAAGCGCTCCAATGCTGGGCTTAGTTCGGCGCTATATTCTTTAATTTCTGTCATAACAGAAATATCGGAAACAACAGGCAAGACATCAACTGGCCAGATTGCCGCATAGAAAGTGGGACCAGTCCCACTTATTGGGGGCATTATTTGAATTTTTGCCAATTTTTCTTGCACTACGCCAGTTTTGGTGCAACTAGATCGTGGGATCTGAGGTTTTCGTGGGATTTATCCCTCAAAGTGGTGGGCAAATGGCAGAGATAGAGACCCTAATTGCGCGCGCGGAGGCGCTGGCATTCAGCAGTGGGCTGTCGCTTTCGACCGTATCACGCAAACTCTTCAATGACGGCAAAGCCATCAATCGCTTGAGAGAAGGTGGTCAGTGCACGTTGAAAACCATGCAAACGGCGCAATCGCGTTTGGCCGAACTTGAACAAGGCACATCAGCCGCGACCACGAATGTAGAAAGCGACCCGAACGCCATTCTTAGTCCGTCGGCAATGACGCATCTCGACCGGCTCGAAGCGGAAGCCATTCATATTATGCGAGAAGTCGCGGCCGAGACTGAGCATCCAGTGATGCTCTATTCCGTGGGTAAAGACAGCGCCGTTATGTTGCACTTGGCACTCAAAGCTTTCTATCCGTCAAAACCGCCCTTCCCGCTCATGCATGTGGATACGACTTGGAAGTTTCGTGAAATGATTAAGTTTCGCGATGACACAGTGAAAAAACTTGGGCTCGATTTGATCGTGCACACTAATCAAGAAGGTGTGGCCCAAGGCGTCGGCCCTTTCACCCATGGCAGCCAGATGCATACGGATGTCATGAAGACCCAAGCGCTAAAGCAGGCCCTTGATAAGCACAAATTTGATGCTGCATTTGGCGGTGCAAGACGGGATGAAGAAAAATCCCGAGCTAAAGAACGTATCTTTTCATTCCGCTCAGCCAATCATCGTTGGGACCCAAAAAATCAACGGCCTGAGCTTTGGAACATTTACAACACACGCATCGCCAAAGGTGAATCGATCCGCGTCTTTCCAATCTCCAATTGGACGGAACTCGATATCTGGCAATATATCTACCGCGAGAAAATTGACATTGTGCCACTTTACTTTGCCGCGAAACGCCCCGTTGTTGAACGCGATGGCACATTAATCATGGTCGACGATGATCGAATGCCGCTTAACGGTGAAAAACCAAAAGAAGAGATGGTTCGGTTTCGCACCCTTGGCTGTTACCCCCTCACCGGTGCTGTCCGATCAAAAGCAACAACATTGCCTGAAATCATACAGGAGATGTTAGTTGCCAGAAATTCCGAGCGCGAAGGACGTGTAATTGATCACGATCAGGCCGCCTCCATGGAAAAGAAAAAGCAGGAAGGGTATTTCTAAAATGTCTGTAACCCTTGAAGCTGATAAAAAACTGATCAGTGAAGATGTCGTCGCTTATCTTGCCGCGCATGAGAAAAAATCCATGCTGCGCTTTATTACTTGCGGCAGTGTTGATGATGGTAAATCAACATTGATAGGCCGCCTACTCTATGATTCAAAACTCCTCTATGATGACCAAGTCTCCGCGCTTGAACGCGACACAAAAAAGCATGGTACCCAAGGCGATAAAATCGACTTTGCATTGCTTGTTGACGGTCTCGCTGCAGAACGGGAACTGGGCATAACGATTGATGTTGCCTATCGTTATGGCTCAACGGAAAAGCGCAAGTTCATTGTCGCCGACACACCGGGGCACGAACAATATACACGCAATATGGCGACCGGTGCCTCCACCGCAGATCTTGCCGTAATCTTGGTTGATGCCCGGCGCGGCGTGCTGACACAAACACGGCGCCACTCCTATATCGTTTCATTGCTCGGCATTCGAAATGTTGTCATTGCCATCAACAAAATGGATCTTGTCGACTATTCAGAAGATCGGTTCAACGAGATCGAGGCTGAATACCGTGCATTTGCCAAAGATCTTGGTTTCGAATCAATCGTCTGCATTCCGATGTCTGCGCTTGAGGGTGACAATATTACGACCAAGAGCGCGAACACGCGGTGGCACAATGGTCCTGCACTCCTCCCCTATCTTGAAACGGTCAAAGTTCGCGGAACCCTCACTGAAAAGCCCTTCCGAATGCCAGTCCAATGGGTAAACCGACCCAATCTCGATTTTCGCGGGTTTTCAGGGACGGTTGCGACCGGCACCATCAAACCCGGCGATGAGATTGTCGTCTTGCCCGCGGCAAAAAGATCGAAAGTAAAAACAATCATCACGATGGATGGTGAGTTGGCTGAAGCCAGTCCCGATATGGCTGTCACCATAACGCTTGAAGATGAAATCGACATTTCTCGCGGTGACATTATTTGCGCTGGCAACGCGCCTGCCGAACAAAGCGATCAGTTTGCGGCGCATTTATTGTGGATGGCTGAGGATGAGCTATTCCCTGGTCGACAATATCTCTTAAAGACCGCCAATCGCATCGTACCCGTTACCGTCACTGAGTTAAAACACAAGGTCAACGTCAATACTTTGGAACACATGTCCGGCAAAACGTTAGAATTGAATGAAGTTGGATTCTGCAATCTCAATCTTGCTCACCCCATCGCCTTTGACCCCTATACGGAAAACCGCCGTACCGGTTCATTCATCCTGATTGACCGTCGCACCAATTCGACGATTGGGGCAGGCCTCATCGACTTTTCCTTGCGCCGTGCAAAGAATGTTCATTGGCAAGATTTGGATGTGAACAAAGAGGTCCGCGCTAGTGTCAAACACCAACGCCCTTGCGTCCTTTGGTTCACTGGCCTTTCAGGATCCGGAAAATCCACGGTGGCGAACCTCGTGGAAAAACGCCTGCATGATATGGGACGCCATACTTACACACTCGATGGCGACAATGTCCGCCATGGCTTGAATAAAGACCTTGGTTTTACGGATGCTGACCGGGTTGAGAATATTCGCCGCGTTGGTGAAACTTCTAAACTTATGGTTGATGCCGGATTGATTGTGTTGGTTTCATTTATCTCACCCTTCCAAAGCGAACGCCGCATGGCGCGCGAGCTCCTGAACGATGGGGAGTTTGTAGAAGTCTTCATCTCAACACCGCTCGAAGTATGCGAACAGCGCGACGTCAAAGGACTTTATGCGCGGGCGCGTCGCGGTGAGATTAAAAACTTTACAGGCATCGACAGTGACTATGAAGCACCGACGGCAGCGGAATTGAATCTCAATACGGCGGATATTCCAGCTGAAGACGCAGCGACAAGTATCGTCGAGTACTTACAAGAAAATGGGTATCTCAATGTTTGACCTAACCAACTGATTAAGACTTATTTCTCGCTCTCAGATGCTGGGGGCGCAAACAGCGTTATGTCAGGCACCTGGTTGCTCGCCGTGAATGATACCATTTCGTAAAGCGTTGCCCCGTTCTCATAAACGGCCCAGTTGGGTAACCGAACACTGCCAAACTGCTTCATCGGACCAAAGGTATAGCGATATTGATTGGTTGCCCAAACCAATGGTTCATGACGCGCGTTTAAAATTACGTACCCCCCAACCTCCCCATCCGGGCCACTAAATTGTAATTGTTGGCTGCCCGGAATATCACCGTCGGTTAAAGTTACGGCATAGCTTGGATCATCGCGGGCGATCGCGCGTGCCAATCGATAAAGATTAAACGGTGCTCGCGAGATGGCATTTTCAAAGCGCTTGCCCTTGTCGGTGCTGAGCTCGCCATTTTCATGGCTCCAATAAAAAAATTCCGGACTATAGGCGCGAACCCGGTGGTAAATTTCGCTTTTCATATCAACCCAGGATCGCGGGCCAGTAAGGTCTAGGATTTCATTTTCCAGATACACATCTTCACGATGATACGGATACCAATTGTGAACAAAATGAACTGACTGAATTTGCGACCAAATTTCCTCGCCGCCCATTGCTTCAACCATACGCTGCGCCAACTCAATGGCCTCTGGTTCCCCACCAAAACCAGAGCCTTCGGCCTGAGCAAATGGAAGATGCGTGAATACCGCAAAACTAGCCAAAATCGAGATTATGTGATTCATCATACCAACCATTTGTTGCCAGCCTTAGACATTATCACAATAGTGATGGCAACAATTGCGAATTTTGCGGCGTTACGGTTGGGGTGACGTGCTTCGATCTGCTTTGGTCCGTCAACCTGACCAAAAAGATGCAATCCTCTTTGTTACAAATGATGAATGCGCACCTTTTGGACGGTTATTGCGCACTGCATCATTCGCAATTTCTACGGCCAACAACTAGTCAAAAGCAAATCAGCTTGGTGTGGAACCGGCTGTTAATGCTTGGTCCACATTTTGCCACCGGTCTTGTGATCCCGATACTAGTAAAGGCCGACCCTGTGTTGCGTGGGCATTATATTTGGAGCGATCATCTAAGTATTCTGCGCGACCACCAATCTCCCACAACATCGAAACTCCGGCAGCATGGTCCCATGGATGAACACGCGAATAGAGAGCAAAGTCACGCAAGCCCCGAACCAAATTCAAATAAGCATAGGCTGAACAATGAGCAGGTTCAGTTTTCAACGCTTCTTTCATTTTCGGAATCAATTGTGTTTTCCAAGGCTCGGCCATATTTCCGATCGCGCGATAACCTTCGGGGTCCCCGTCCAATGGTGCCAAAGATCGAAGGCGCTCGTCACGCCATGTCACACCCTCACCTTTTTCGGAGATGGCAAAGGCTTTTTCCGGGATCGCATAGATCCAACCATTTCGGATCTCGCCATTTACGACCAAAGCGACGATCGTTCCAAACTCATCGCGGCCCTGAACAAAATTTCGTGTTCCATCTAGGGGGTCGACAACCCAAAAGGCCCCGTTTGAGCTCTCCAGACCCGTCACTAGCGAAGGGTCGCTCTGCGCGACTTCCTCTCCAATAAATGTTGCTGCCGGGTAGAAATCAGAAAGCACCCGCCTCAATTGACGTTCAGCCTCTATATCCGCCTGTGTTACAAAATCATTCGGCCCAGATTTTGTATCAATGTCACCCTTTGAAAGCTTACCGAAACGTGCCGCAATTTCCTCTTCAGCGATTTCAGCAATGACATTTGCAACTTTTTCCGGATCTATAATCATGCGCTATACCGTTCCTGATCTTCGCGTGTATCAATGACGGCATTTGGGAACGTTTTAGAAAACTGCCCCTGCACTTTTCCAGACAAACGAGCGAGGACAACGACTTCATCCCCTTCGATTAATTCCTCAATCACTTCGGATCGCTGGTGCAACCAGGCACGTGCGGCCCCGTCGGCGGCGGGAATAATAATTGAAACTGTTGTGTGCGCAGCCGTGAGCGTTTCCTCGACAAGCGCTTGCAGGTTATTGACATTGTCACCGGTTTGAGCCGATACGGCGATCCGCACGGGTGCAGAGATTGTACCGGTACCAGCACCTTGGCTTGCATTGGCGATCACGAAGATGTTTGAGCGCTCATCATCGTCTAACAGGTCAATTTTGTTCAGCGCTTCAATAACTGGTCGCTCGTCATCATCGCCAATGCCAAGATCAGCGAGGACAGATATGACATCATCACGTTGGGCATCGGTGTCTTCATGCGCGATATCGCGAACATGAATAATAATGTCCGCTTCTAAGACCTCTTCTAGCGTCGCGCGAAACGCCGCGACCAGCTGCGTCGGCAGTTCAGAAATAAACCCGACGGTATCTGAAAGAATAACCCGCACACCCGACGGCAGATCAATAGCACGCATTGTCGGGTCAAGTGTCGCAAATAAAAGGTCCTGGGCTTTCACGCTCGCTTTTGTCAGTCGATTAAACAATGTGGACTTGCCAGCATTGGTATACCCAACAAGGGCAACGACAGGATGCGGCGCTCGCTTGCGGCGCGCGCGCTGTAATGTACGTGTACGCTTCACATCTTCTAACTTTTTGCGAAGGCGAACAATCTTATCGTCAAGTGCACGACGGTCAGATTCAATCTGCCGTTCCCCTGGCCCTCCAAGGAAACCTGCACCACCACGCTGGCGTTCAAGGTGTGTCCACGAGCGCACCAATCGCGATCTTTGATAATCGAGATGCGCGAGCTCGACTTGAAGCCGACCCTCAGCTGTCTGCGCGCGTTCGCCAAAAATTTCTAAGATGAGCGCTGTACGATCCAGAACCTTGGCTTGCCAAGCAGTCTCTAAATTTCGATGTTGGACAGGGGTTAATGCCCCATCAATGATGACAAGTTCTGGACGGTGTTCAAATGAATCCAACAAGATCTTTACGTCATCGACCTTACCGCCACCGATCAACGTAGCAGGTCGCGGTTGCACAACCGACACCACGCCTGAGTCAACGACATTGAGATTGATCGCTGCCGCAAGGCCGATCGCTTCTTCAAGTCGCGCCTCTGGCGGACGCACATCCCCGACACCTCTGATCGCCGGGTGGATAACAATGGCAGATATTTGTTCGCCCAAGGTGGTTATGATTCGTCGTTTTCGCCGTCCCAGAGCGCCACAGGCTGCAACGGCATGACCGTTGAAATAGCGTGCTTGTAGACCAGCTGTGCGTGTCCGTCCCTTTTCAGAAGGACACAAAAATTATCGAACCAGCTGACAACGCCCTGAAGTTTGACGCCGTTGACCAGAAAGATGGTTACAGGTGTTTTTGACTTCCGAACTTGATTTAGAAATGTGTCCTGAAGGTTTTGTTTTTTTTCATTCACAGCGCCGCATCTCCGCCTCTTATTGTCATTTTTGCAGTGCAACAACATTGTGACCGGAGAATGCCATAGAAGCAACCGCTTTTGGCAAAATGGAGAATTGCTCCCTAAATAGCCCGCGCGCGCGCCTTATAAGCCTCGCGGAGGCGCAGAGAGACTGGGCCCGGCTCACCATTTCCAACAGTTTTTCCGTCGATTTGGACGATTGGCATGATCAAGCCAGTCGCTGATGACAAGAACGCCTCCGGAGCCTTCAACGCCTCTTCAGACGTAAATGGTCGCTCCTCAATTTTGATTTGCAATTCTTGCGCACAGGCCATCACCGTCTGCCGCGTGATTCCGCCGAGAATCTCGTTTGTTTTCGGATGCGTGATCAAAACACCGCGCGCATCCACAATCCATGCATTTGACGAAGCCCCTTCCGTGACATGCCCGTCGCGGATCAACCATGCCTCATCTGCCTTCGCTTCTTTTGCCGCTTGTTTGGCGAGCGTATTGGGTAACAGGCCAATTGTTTTAATATCGACACGCCCCCAACGGATATCAGGCTGGGTAACAACGGCAATACCCTTAGCGGCTTTGGCATCGCTTTGATCAAGATCAAACCTTCTCGCGGTCATCACCAGCGCTGGTGCGACAACGCCGTCTGGAAAAGGATGGTTTCGAGATGCAACGCCGCGCGTTGTTTGAATATAAATAAGAGCGTTGCGAAGTCGATTTCGGCTAACCAATTCGCCCATAACTGTTTTCAACGCCGATTTTGGCATTGGCATCTCAATTTGCAGTTCTTTGAGCGAACGTTCCATCCGCGACAGATGCCCTTCAAGATCCCAATAGCGCCCATCAATAAAGAGGCAAACTTCATATATACCATCTGCAAACTGGTAGCCGCGATCTTCAATATGAACACCGGCTTCAGACAGCGGCACATATTGGCCATTTACATAAGCTATTCGCGACATCGTCTTAAAATCTCCAAAATGCACGATTGATGAGCGCCAAAGCCACCGCAGCCTCAAGGCGTCCCAATATCATTGCTACGACCAATACCCACTGTAATGGCTCACTAAATGTGGAGAAACCATTGGCACCGCCCTCCGCGAAGTAAATCAATGGGCCTGTATTACTAAGCGCAGCGACCGCCGTTGTCGCAGCAAGATCAAAACTATTTCCACCGATTGACAATGCAGCCAACAATACGGCCAATAAAAATGTAAAAACAAGAAAATGTATCCAAACGCCAAATTCGTTTGCAACACGGCGTTGCCCAAACACACCATTGGGAATAATGAGCCGACGAATTTCTTCACGGGCACGGCGCATAATCACGAGCCAACGGAGGATCTTAAATCCACCAGCCGTTGAAACCGCTGCGCCGCCAATAATTGCCGTCACCATCATCACCGCGAGCGGTGGCGTTTCACCGACAATCACACCATTCGTCGACAGTAATGAAACAGCGTTGAAAATTTGGGACCCAACAAGCATCACGTTGCCTGCCCCGGAAAGCACCCAAAACAATATGCCGACAAATATGGCGATCATGAAATAGGCAAGGGTTTCAACATCTTTGACACGACCTTTACTGCCGCGCATCAATCTTGCGATCAGCACAAAATTAGCGCCACTGATCAACATAAAAATAAACATGACAAAGGTCGCGCCGGAACCATATCCCGTCAAACCTTGTTCATTCGGCACAAATCCGCCAGATGCCACGGCTGACATGGCCATGATCATCGAATCAAAAGCGGGAACACCCGCAATCGCAAAGGAACAAAAGGCCACAAAAGTGATGATGGCATAAACCGAAAAGAAAACTTCCACCGCATTGCGTAAAGGCCGCAAGAATGACGCCCGTTCGCCCCGCGAAAATGGCGGTAGCAATGTATCAATCCCAATGAAGGCCGGCCGAATAAAAATTGCCGCTGCAATGGCGAGTGACGCTAGACCGCCAAGCCATTGCAATTCAGCCCGCCAGAGAATTCCTGCTTGGGACGACAATGCCTCTGTCGGGGATAGCCAACCACCAGTGGTGGTGAGTGCCGCCACGACTTCAAAATAGGCATGCGAATAGGACAGCGATTGCATAGCAAATGGGATCGCCGCAAACGCTGGGATCACCGCCCACCAGAGTAAAATGATCACCAATACACCGCGAAAGTCGGTCGCCGGACGCCGCCCAATACTCGCCGCAAAAGCACCACCACCCGCAAACAACGATGCAAGAGCGCCGAATAGATAGGCTCCTGCTTGCTCCTCGCCGCCAATAAGAGCAACAATGAACGGCCCAAGCATCGCAAAGGCAAGCACCAACAATAAGGCGGAAAATCCGCGAAAAATACTAGTCAGGCCCATGCCCTGCTAATCTCGCTTTGATGATTAAAAGTATTCGATACTGACACGGAACATTTGCTCAACATCTTTGACGTTTTCGCGCATGGCCATCAACACTACCCTATCACCTGCGTTGATCACTGTATCGCCTGTCGGCATTTGTACGTCGCCATCACGCAAGACCGCGCCAATCATAACCCCTTCGGGCAGCTTGGCTTCTCGCAATGGTTTATTGACGAGCGGAGATGTTTCCAGTGCGATCGCATCGACCAATTCCGCAGCACCATCGGATAACGAGAATACACCCTTAATGCGACCGCGCCGAATATGCTGCAAAATTGTCGATATCGTCGTGGCCCTTGGATCAATATAGCGATCAATACCAACTGCCTGCGCCACTGCGCCATAATCCTGATCGTTGATTAGGGCCATTGAGCGCTGAGCACCTTCGCGTTTGGCAACAACGGAGGCCAAAATATTGACTTGATCATTGTCAGTAACAGCAACAACAGTTTCGGCTTCATCAACACCAGCCTCTCGCAATATCGATCGATCCAGTCCATCGCCTTGGAGCACGATTGTCCGTTCCAACGATTCTGCAATGAATTCAGCACGCTTAATGTCGCGTTCAACAAGCCGAATTTTCATGGATCCTAATTTTTCAAGACCCTGGGCGACAAACATGCCGATATTGCCACCGCCCACAATAATAACACGGCGCGCCTGACGGGCAGCGGCCCCCATGATTTCAAGTGCGCGCTGAACATCTTGTCGGTCAGCAATGAAATATATCTCGTCTCCAATCTCCAACTGATCTTCTGAATGAGCGCGCCACATCTTTTGGTTTCGTTGGATCGCAACGATGGTAATCTTCAAATCAGGAAACAGTTCAGCGACTTGACGCAATGGCGTGTTGATGATCGGGCAATCATCTTTTAATTGGACCCCTACGGCCCAAATACGCCCATCTGCAAACGATTTAATTTCGAACGCGCCGGGGGTCGACATGCGTTGCATGATCGCCTCTGAAACCTCTCGTTCCGGTGAAATAATGACATCGATCGGCAAATGGTTGCGCGAAAACAGATCAGAATATTTTGGATCAAGATACCCTTGTGCCCGCACCCGCGCGATTTTGGTAGGAACATTGAAAAGCGAATGCGCGATCTGGCATGCAGTCATGTTAACCTCGTCCGAGTAGGTCACCGCGATCAGCATATCCGCTTCCCGCGCACCGGCCTCTTCCAGGGTTTGAGGGTATGAGCCGTTTCCGACCAGGCCGCGCACATCAAGGCGCTCTGCCACCTTTCTGATCAGATCTTTCGACTGATCAATAACAGTAACTTCATTGCCCTCACGCGATAAACGCCGGGCGATCCCGACACCAACGCGTCCGGCTCCGCAAACGATGACTCTCACAGTTTAACGTCCTTTTTTCGGCGCGCTTACTACGCACTCTCTGCGCGGGTCTGACCGTTTACACCAAGTGCTTTTAATTTACGATGCAACGCTGAGCGTTCCATCCCTATAAATGCCGCTGTTCGCGAAATATTGCCACCAAATCGATTAATTTGCGCAATAAGATATTCGCGCTCAAAGCGCTCGCGGGCCTCTCGCAGTGGTAAGGCAATGATCTGTTCCAACCCTTCACCGGCTGGAATCGACAGACCAGCATCCATCACTTCTGACGGCAAATGTTCACAGGCAATCTCAATCACCTTATCGCGCCCTAACAAAATAAGGGTTCGTTCAATGACATTTCGAAGCTGGCGTACATTTCCTGGCCAATTATAGGTCTGCAACGCAGCGATCGCCTCAGCTGAGAAGGGTCGTTTTGGCAGGCCAGATGCACGGGAAATCCGGTCGACAAAATACGCGATCAACGCTGGAATATCTTCACGGCGCTCATCAAGACCAGGGGCATTAATCGCGACAACATTTAATCGGTGATAGAGATCTTCTCTGAAACGTCCCTCACCCGCGTCAACTAACAAGTCACGTGATGTCGTTGATACAATTCGTACGTCAACTTCGACAGGTCGCTCACCGCCAACACGTTTGAATCGTTGTTCCACAAGGACGCGTAATATCTTCCCTTGCGTCTCCAGTGGCATATCGCCAATCTCGTCAAACATCAGCGTCCCGCCATGGGCCTTTTCCATAAGACCTACCATTCGAGGGCCACCATCATCCCCTTCAGTACCGAACAGTTCTTCTTCCATTCGATCAGGTGCAATCGATGCCGCACTGGCTACCACAAACGGTTGCTTTGCCCGTTGGGAATTTGTGTGGATTAATCGCGCGATCATTTCCTTTCCAGAACCATGAGGCCCGACAATTAAAATACGCGACCGCGCATCGGCCACGCGTTCAATCACACCGCGCAACGCTGACACCACTGTTGACGAACCCACAAGCCCCCAATCAGGGGCATTCTCTTTCAGTTCCGCATTTTCACGGGTTAGGCGCGCCGCCTCCAACGCACGGTTGACCACAAGGATCAATCGATCAGCATTGAACGGCTTTTCAACGAAGTCGTATGCCCCCTTCTTAATTGCAGCAACCGCTGTCTCTATGGTGCCGTGACCAGAAATAATCACCACCGGCAAGTCGGGGTGGACGCGTTTCAATTCTGCGAGAATTTCGATGCCATCCATCGCAGAATTCTG
>JAJFGD010000161.1 GCA_021776315.1 Hyphococcus sp.
CCGAAGTTGCTGAAGTGTTGTCGGATCTTGATGGGCAGGTGTTGAGCGCCGATTTCACCGATGAGATTCTGGCTGCAGAAATCGCCATTAGGCTATCACTGGGTGAAGATGATTCGGACGCTTAGATTGCTAATTTGAGGATCACTTGAACATGTAGTCTGGGAATCTTGCCACCGCTGTAAAACCACCAGCAGTACCTATCGCTAAGCTCAAGCCATCGTTGGACCAAGCTAGTGCACGGACTGCATACCCGTCGACACCGCGTAGAATGAGCTCGTCGGGCTTGCCTGCCTGACAAATCACGACAATCCCATTGTCATATCCGCCAGCGACCAAATTACGTTTTTTTTGGGCGGCTGTTGCCGTCACTAGCACAAGTCCCTTGGTCCCTGTTTCAAATGGCGCCGGATGCGGTTTGGAAAGGTCGGGATCAGACAGTGGCCAGCAGACAATCCGGAAAGCGCCGCTTGTTGCCAGAAAGCTATCCTTCGGCCCCCAATTAAAATGTCGACTGGGAGAAGGATAGTTGGACATGGGAATTGGCAAACCATCTGAAAGCCGCCATGTCTGCAGTCCGCCTTCGGTCAAAGCCGTTGCTATAAAACGTCCGTTGGGGCTCCACGCGATGCGCACATGTTTGGCTGGATGCTCAAACCTGCGTTCTTTCTGTAAAGTCTGCCCGATGCTCCAAATCGTAATGCCGCCATCGTCAGCGATCGCCAGGTGTTTACCATCTGGATGTAACGCCAAGTCACTCGCCGTTTGTTCGAGCTCAACGCTTGCTAAGCACGTTCCATCGGAGTCCAGGACGATAATCTGTCTTTCGCAGAGTATAGCGACGTTCTGGTTAGCAGGACTTGTGCCAAGCGCCTTCGGTTCGGTGTACTTTTCACTGCCCAAGACAGTGACCTGACCATCAATGGCGATCTGGTAGATCTGGCCGCTTGCCGTCGCAGCTACAAAGCCGCCGTTCCGCCCGGCCTGTAGCAACACAAAAAAACTTTCTGGTGCAGAAAATTTTATCAAGGGCATCGTTGGCTTGGTTCGCGGCGAGATGGTGATGCGCCCGACGTCGCCGCCCTGTATGTGCGATCTGTTTTGTGCTGACTCCGGATCCGCCGCAGGCGCGAGAGCCACCGCGCCGGCTGAAGTTAGAAATGCGACTGTCTTATTATCGAAATCGAAGACCGTCTCTTCAACGCCCGCATCGAGCTGCCACGCGCGCGCGACAAGCGACATTAGACTGTTGTCTTGTGTGGCGGCTTGCGACATATCACGCTCCAGTTCCAGACGGCGGTCAGTAAACGAGGATCGATATTCTGAATACAATCGTCGTATGCGTCCACAGGAAATCGGATGCAGCTACGTATCGGGTCCATCCTTACGAAGGTTCTGCATATCTTCAATTGATCCCAAAATCTGCTGTAACCCACCAACCCCGGACAAGAAATGATCTTCGGCGTTTTTGATATGGGCTGAAAACGAGTCCAACAAATCAAGTCGACGGATGCGTTCTGGGTCGGGGCCAAGCGCTTCAAGGTCGGTCAGGCGAATATGATGATTGAGACCAACGCCTGTCACGACGAATTCGGCCAATTCGCGCGCGTGTGTTTCCATGAATGGCAATAGCAAAGGGTGATCGCCAAATGTAACCGAACGTGCTTCAAGTTGTTCCTTGATGAAGTCCTGAAAGTAGCGCTGCAACATGTAGAGGCTTTCGCCCATAATGCGCGGCGTGAAAATCAAATCGTGCTCCGCTCGGGCAATAAGTGCACTCGTCAATTCCTGACTCGGACTACTCTTGAAATCAATTGGTGATCGCGCGTTCTTTTTGGGAGGATCGGTCATGAACGTCACGTTGGTGGTTGGAATGTTGGAATGTCAGCCTTTTGGCTTTCACCAGAATGCGATGAGCATACAAGACGGTCGTTGGCATGGAAGGCGGAGCAAAAACCGGCGTCCTCATGTTCGAGGTGCGCAGTAATAGTTTGCATAACAAGACTCTGCAGTTTCCAAGCCGTTTTGATGCCAGGTGTCTTTCCGCCAAAAAACTTGGTTATCTTGAATTCTAATTCAAGATAACCGTGCCATTCGATTGTAACTGCGGCGACAGGATCATCGTCATACGCGATCTCAAGCAAAAAGCTTTCGGTGTCACCTGGTCCCCCGATATGGTGGTCTTTTTTGACGACCGTGTATTGTGCCGTGGCCATGGTATACTCTGATCGCCTAGCTGATGGAGAGAAAGCAAGATCTAGATCAGCATCGCAGTTAAGCGCATTGTGTATTTTTTTAATCTCCGACAAAAAACATCACCCTCAAGAGCGTCACCTGTTTTTCTTGCCGAGTCCAAGGTCACGGTAAATAGTATTGCGCGAAACACCGAGACGTCGGGCGGTTTCCGCAATGTTACCATTGGTTTCTTCATAGGTAGCAAGAACGTGAGCGTGACGAAAACCTCTTAAGCCGCCGACCGGGCCAGATTTGGTATTCGGGTCTATGGCTGCGCCGCCGAACATATGTGTGACGTGCGATGTCTCGATGCGACTGTCTTTAACATTGAGTAACAGTCGCGCTAACACGCTGCGCAATTCGCGCATGTTTCCGGGCCAATCTCGTTGAGATAACATTGCGAGTGCGTCAGGTGTGACCTCGCATTCTCCGTCAAGAATTGATAAAAGGTAGGTTGCAATAGCGATAAAGTCGTTGCGCAGGGCCAGCCGCGGGAGGACGACTTGCAAAGTGTTCAAGCGATAATAGAGGTCGCTTCGAAGGCGTCCCTCTGCAACGGCGGTTTCAAAATCAATATTGGTCGCAGAAACCAGTTGCACACTAATCTTAAATGGTGTGCCGCCGACAGGACGCACGGTCCAATCGTCGAGCAAGCGTAGTAAAACTGTTTGCAAGCCGATCGGCATGTCACCAATTTCGTCAAGGAAGAGGGTTCCTTCGTCCGCTTGCTTTGCGAGCCCAATCGACCCGCCGCGCCGCGCGCCGGTAAATGCACCATCAGCATAACCAAACAGTTCGGCTTCGATAAGATTTGCTGGAATTGCCGCACAGTTTACCGGGATAAATGCACCTTTGCGACCACTTTTGGCATGTGCATGT
>JAJFGD010000162.1 GCA_021776315.1 Hyphococcus sp.
ATGCCGGTGGCTGGGTCAGCATCAAAATTGCCACTGCCGATGAAAAGGCCGTGAGCCCCGAATAAAGCATCGCAACTTTCAAATGCGAAACGCCGGAACGTAGAAGTATTTGGTACAGATGTTCTCGATGCGCATGCAAAATACTTTTCTTTCGGATCATTCTATGACCAAGGGTCCAAGCCACATCAAAAATGAATGGCAAAAAGATCACTGGAAAGACCATGGCGCTGACCAGGCCCGTGGTTTGATTGGCCGCAAAAATTCCGAGCGCTGCAACTATAAAACTGATCGACTGGCTTCCATTGTCACCCATGAACAATTTCCCGCGCACGAGATTTGCTGGTAAAAAGCCGAAACACGCAAGCGCCATTAAAATCGACGCACCCGCCACCAAGGGCGCTCCCAAAAAGGCGGTGATCACCGCAAAGACACAAAGCCCGACACATGCCGATCCCGCTGCAATTCCGTTCGCGCCATCCATGAAATTGTAAGCATTCATAAACCCTACAATCCAAAACACTGTCAAAAAGGTGCCAGCGATGCCTAAAGTTGTTTCACCAATGAAAGGCATAGGAACAATAGACAGGGGGCCAAATACCGCAACGAATAGACAGGCAACGGCTACCTGACCGGCAAATTTCCAATAGGCCGACATGGTCCATTGATCATCGGCAAAACCCACTGCGAAGGCGATTGCCGCCAAACCACCAAATGCCAGCGCTGCTTGTGTGATCTCAGCCGTTCCCGAAAATGCGGCGAGTATCACGACGCCAGCAATCCACCCCCCAAAAATTGCAATACCGCCCGCTCTAGAGGTGACCTTTTCATGGCTCGAGCGGTGGTTTGGTTTGTCTGGTAAAACATCAGAACGCGATAACACTCGCCCTGCTGACAAGGAAATCAGTAAGGTAACCCAACCTGCAACAACAAGTATCAATGGCGCGTCGAGCGAATCCATGTGTCGTCCCCAAAATCGAGTACAAACACTAGCCGATCTCCAGTTGTGAGGCCAAGGCCCACCATCCGAATGATTTTGCTTTAGCTGCCGCTTGGATTGATTCTTCCTCAGATCGAAAAAGCGCAAAACAAGTGGCACCGCTACCCGACATGCGCGCACCGAGAACGCCTGGCCTTTTTTCAAGGAAACCTAGTGTTTCTTTGATTTCCGGTGCGTGCAAGCACGCTGCAGTTTCAAGGTCGTTTCGTGTTTCCCGCAAAAGTGCCTCTATCGTTTCCTCGTCAATTTGGCGCGGCAACGCCAAAGCCGGCGTTTGTGGTGTTGGATTGGCTGCATCAAAGGCGGTAAAAATCGACCCTGTCGGCGTCGCGATTCCAGGATTGACCAAGCAAATCCAAAAAGGCGCGATCTTGGGCCCTAGCGAAACTGTTTCTCCCGCCCCCGTCACATCGACCGGTGCTCCATTTAAGCAAGCAGGAACATCTGCCCCCAGACGAAAAGCCAAATGTGAAAGCGTGTCTTCGGGAACCGTCAAATTCCAATGCCGCACTAAAGCACGCAATGCAGCTGCCGCGTCCGCTGAACCGCCGCCAATTCCTGCGGCTATCGGCAGATTTTTCTCCAGTGTTATTTTAACCCCGCTGTCGACGGAAAATTCTTCCTTTAAAAGAGAAGCCGCCTTCCAAACCAAATTCTCTTCCGTCGGAAATGCGCTAAGCGCCGCTGCAAAGGGGCCCGTAATGGTGAGTGAGATTGTATCTGCACGCTCAACAAAAACCCTATCACCATCGCGAGTGAATACGAAAAGGCTAGCCAGGTCATGAAGACCATCCTCGCGAATGCCACCTATATGAAGATATAGATTAACCTTTGCCGGCGCTGTTTCCGATATCGTCGTTTCTGATATCACTGCGCTGGGTCCGACAATCCAATTTCAATTTTTTCATTGAGAATCGCCGACTGGTTGCCCGAAGGCGACAGTTCCAGTGCATGATTCCACTGATAGCGAGCTTCTCTTTCGCGACCCAAGCGCCAATATACATCACCAAGATGCTCGGTGACCGTTGAATCATCTGGCGAAAGTGCAGCCGCGTGCTCCAAATGGCCAACAGCTTGTTCGTAGTCGCCAAGCTGATAATGCGCCCAACCAAGACTGTCGATGATGGCACCAGAATTTGGCTGAAGCGAAACGGCCTTTTCAATAAGCTCGAATGCTTCTTCAAGGTTGAGCCCGCGTTCGGCCCATGAATAGCCAAGATAATTAAGTGCTGTCGGTTCTTCGGGAGCGATCTCCACTGCCCGCTGCAAATCTCTTTCGGTTGCCGGCCAATCATCTAACTCAAGGAGGAAAGAGGCCCGCGCAACAAAATAGCGCCATGCATCTTGCTCTACCTCTGCTGGCAATCGGGCGATCAGCGCATCTGCCACCTCTACCGCTTCCTTGAATCGTTCTCTTGACGCCAATAAATTTGCGAGCGTTAATCGCAACTCAAGAGCATCTGGATCTTGCCGCGATGCATTGCGAAGAACGCTGATGGCCTGCTCGTCTTTTTCCTGCGCAGCAAGTCCTGCTGCGATCTCCCGGCGGGCCAATTCATAATATGGTGACGCTGGCGGAACCCCAGTCAAAATTTCTTGGGCCTGGTCGTAATTTCCATATGCATTTAAAATGGAACCTGCAAACCGTCGTGCATCGTCAAAGTTTGGATCAACATAGAGCGCTAGCTGGGTCAACACCAATGGAAGATTGTAATTGATATCATTGATATTAAATCCGGCGCGCTCAGCCGCCGCTCGTTGGTTTGAAGTCTGCTGCAAAATAGCGCCAGCCAGTGTATAAAAGGCAATTGCTGTGCCTTGTGCAGGCGTGGCATTTGCAAACAATTGACTTACGTCGCCAGCGTCTAAGCGTGCCAATCCCTGGCGCGCTATTTCCCTGTCAGGGCCCGCCTCTTTTAACAAAAGGCCGTAAAATTCACGAGCCGCATCAACATCGCCGCTGCGTTCCAAAAAAGCGCCGTATGCAGATCGCCCAACTGTTCCGCCATAAGTGACCACTGAAACCTGATGTGCTGATAGCGCTGCATCCGAGCGGTTTGCCAGCTCAGCGAACAACGCGATATGCAATGGATCAAAACCTTTGAATTCGCTTTCGGCATTCATGGTCAATGTTTGGGCTGCACCGTTAACGCCATGCAAAACAGAGACAGCCCATGCATCAATAATGTTTTTAGTCGCGGTAAAATAAACAGCCTCGCTGCTACTGGCTAAGGCGGTTCGTGCTGAACGATATTGCCCAAACTTTATGTCTCGTGCCGCCAACACCATCGATGCGAGACCATCGTCACCCTCTTCGGGATCACTCGCAATTTTTTCGGCCAAAGGTAGAGCGGCATCAAAATTCCCGGACGCCAAATGAAAAAAGAATGCATCCCGCAATATTTTGGTAGCGCCTGGTGCTTCAAGTTGGGCATCACCAAAAGCATTTGCAGCAGTAACGACATCATTGGTGCGCGCAGCAAGCCGCCCAGAAAGATAATCCCCGACGACAGATTCCTCTGGCGCTGGTGTCACGCAACCTGCCAAGAACAGCGCACAAACCGAAAGTCCTAGATAGGAACTAGATTTTTTTACACGCAACTTAACGCTCCTCACATATTCGGGTAATTTGGACCGCCGCCACCTTCAGGGGTAGTCCAGACAATATTCTGCGACGGGTCTTTAATATCACATGTTTTGCAATGAACGCAGTTTTGCGCATTGATCTGGAACTTTGGATCTGCACCGCCATCTTCTAATACCACCTCATAGACGCCGGCTGGGCAATATCGCTGTGCCGGTTCCGCATAGGTCGGTAGATTAACATCGATTGGGATTGAAGGATCCTTAAGTTTAAGATGCGCCGGCTGATCTTCTTCGTGATTGGTCGCAGAAAATGCGACATTGGTCAGCCTGTCAAAGCCAAATATCCCATCGGGGCGCGGATATTCGAGTTTTTTGTGCTTTGCTGCGGCCTCTGTTGAGGCGGCGTCGGTCTTGGTATGATGCATCGTTCCAAAGATTGAAAAACCCGGCAATATTGAATTCGTCCAAAGATCCAATCCAGAACATGCTATCCCACCCAAAAATGTACCAAATTTTGTCCAAAGCGGTTTGGCATTACGGGACATTTTGAGTTCGGCCTTCACATCAGAAACGTCATATGCCGCCTGGTAAGCAGCAAGTTCATCATGGGCGCGCCCATCGGCTACTGCGTCGAAAGCTGCCTCTGCTGCCATGATGCCCGTTAGCATCGCATTGTGATTTCCTTTGATGCGCGGCACATTCACAAACCCTGCTGAACATCCGATCAATGCCCCACCAGGAAAAGTGAGTTTTGGAACAGATTGGAAGCCACCTTCAGTGATGGCGCGCGAACCATACGCAATGCGCTTACCACCCTCGAGAAGTTCTGAAATCTCCGGGTGCGTCTTAAATTTTTGAAACTCGCCATAGGGCGACAGATACGGATTTTTATAATTTAGATGCACAACAAAGCCGAGGGCTACGGTGTTATCGTTATAGTGATAGCAAAACGAACCACCGCCAGTATCATTTTTTAAAGGCCAGCCGAATGAATGTTGCACATGGCCAGGGCGCGATTTTTCGGGAGCAATTTCCCAAAGTTCTTTCAAGCCGATGCCGAATTTTTGTGGATCACTATCTGCATCAAGGTCGTATTTGCAGATGAGTTGTTTTGCAAGCGAGCCACGAACCCCCTCGCCAATCAACACATATTTGCCGACCAACTCCATGCCGGGCTCATAACTATCCTTAGGCTGACCATCCTTGCCGATCCCCATCTCGCCAACCACAACGCCGCGGGCGGAACCGTCGGCATTATAGAGCATTTGGGATGCGGCCATTCCGGGATAAATCTCTATACCCATGCCCTCAGCTTGATCAGCCAGCCAACGGCAGATATTGCCCATAGAGACAACATAGCACCCATGATTTTTCACCATTGGCGGCATCGCGAATACTGGCAGTGACATGGATCCGGATGGACCAAATACTTTAAAACTCTCAGATTTCACCGGCGTGTCGATGGGCGAGCCCATATTGCGCCAATCCGGGAGGAGCCGGTCCAAGCCAGACGGATCAAGAACAGCACCGGAAAGGATATGAGCACCAACTTCAGATCCTTTTTCGACGACGACGACATTGATTTCAGTACCGCGCTCGGCGGATAGCTGTTTTAGACGGATAGCAGCCGATAATCCTGCCGGGCCAGCGCCCACAATAACAATGTCAAATTCCATGGATTCGCGTTCAGGCGCTTCAATCGTCATTTCGCGTCGCTTTCAATCTTTTTGCTGTCTCGAACTCACGCGGTTTTGGCAAATATTGTGGTAAAAAGCCATGTCGCCAGGCAGCACGATTGAAATCTCACGCCTAGCGAGTGCAAATAGGGGCCCATCGTATGATTGCCACATTGATTACACTTATCTGTGCCGCCTGTGTGGCAGCCCTTCTGGTCGTGGATCAGAGAGCTGATCCGTCCACAACCCCTATCCTCAAATGGGTTTTGAAGCCTGCTGCATCAGCGGCTTTTATCGGCCTCGCCCTCTATTGTGGGGCAATGGACACAGAATACGGCCGCCTCATCCTGGTGGGCCTAGCCCTTTGCATGGCTGGCGACATATTCCTTATCGCAAAGGCTCAAGCCGCCTTCCTAGCGGGAATGGGCGCTTTCGCCCTAGGCCACGCCGCTTATATTGGTGCTTTTCTCACTATTGGCTCGGCCACGAATTGGGTCGATGTAATTAGCCTTTTGGTGGTGCTGGTATTGGTCCGGCGGATTTTTTTATGGCTGTGCCCGCACCTTGGGACTTTCCGACGGCCTGTTGCGATCTATTGCGCGATCATCAGCCTGATGATCGTGGCCAGCCTAGCCACCCAGAATCCGGATGGAGGATCACCCTATTGGATGGCCGCCTTCGGGGCGGTTGGTTTTGCTATTTCTGACATCTCTGTGGCTCGCGACCAATTCGTCCGCCAAGAATTTTTCAACAGGTTATGGGGATTGCCGCTATATTATGCAGCTCAAATAGTCCTTGCAGCTTCAGTTTCCCTCTGATCTTCTGGTAAGCTGAACATCTGATGGAAATTTCGGAACAACAAGCCGCCGAGGCCCTTTTGCGCTGGTATGCGGAAATGGGCGTAGATGAGGCCGTCGGCCCTGCGCCAGCAGATCTTTACGCGTGGCAGAATTCATCGACCGACATTAAAAAACCTGTTCCAGCGCCAAAAGATACCGCGACGCCCATCACGCCGATCTTTCAGGCTGAAGAAGCCGCCCCAGCAGCGGAGGAGGCAATTGCCACTGCCCGTAAAATTGCCGCGAGCTGCGGGAGTTTTGAGGCATTGAGAGATGCAGTGGCTGAATTTGACGGTTGCCCTCTCAAGGCAGGCGCAAAGCAAACAGTCTTTGCCGATGGTGTGCCAGGTTCCGACCTCATAGTTATTGGTGAAGCGCCCGGACGCGAAGAAGACCGCACCGGCAAGCCTTTTGTCGGTCGCGCCGGTCAGCTTTTGGACCGTATGCTCGCAGCGATCGGACGATCGCGCACCCAAGATACGTTGATTTCCAATGTCATCTATTGGCGACCCCCTGGAAATCGTACACCGACACAAGATGAAACCGCCATTTGCCGACCCTTCGTCGAGAAATTGATTGAACTGACGGAGCCAAAAGTCATTGTTTTAGCTGGCGGTGCGCCTTTGCAAGCGCTCCTCGACATAAGCGGTATTATGCGCGCTCGCGGCGTATGGCGCGAGCTTGAATTAGAAAGCGGTGCCCGATTTCCAGTGATGCCGATATTTCATCCAGCCTTTTTACTACGCCAACCCGCCAATAAGCGCCTTGCTTGGGCAGATCTTCAAACCATTGAGGCACGTTTAACGAAAGGTTAACTGACCTTTCTGTACTATTGATATCAACAAGTTTTGAAATATTGGGGGGCTGCGATCTGTGTCGAATCCGCGGAATTAACTTGCTATTGTGGGCTCCTCGCGGTGAGATATCTCGCTTCATTCAGGAAATATCTATGCATTTAGTTCGCGCACTGGCGTTGCTTTTGTTTTGTTGTGTATCCGCGGTGGCGAGCACCGAACCGATCGTTCCGCGGGTGTTGAGCGACACCGATGAAAGCCTTTATCGGGATATTTTTGCGCTGCAAGAAGATGGCAACTGGCGCGAAGCTGATGCAAAAATCAAAGCGCTCGATAATGATATCCTGCTAGGATATGTGCAATTTCAACGCTACATGCATCCGACGGCCTATCGCTCGAAATATGAAGAACTTCGACGATGGATGGCTTACTATGCGGACCTGCCTGAAGCTGACAAAATCCATTCGCTAGCACGCAAACGACGGCCACGTAAGGCTAGCGCGCCAATCCGTCCAATCTCTCGCAAATGGCGCTCAGCACCTAAACAGGAACTTCATCCTGATCTTGTCACTGATTATGCCAACACGAGTGGGGCTCGCCTTCGCCAAATTGAAGGCCGCGTGCGATATTTGGTAAAGCGCGAACAGGCGATTACCGCACTCAAGGAAATTGATCGAAGGCTAAAACAACGCGTCATAACCATACGTCAATATGATCGCATGCGTTCTTGGGTTGCAGCTAGCCTTTATTATCAAGGATACATTTCACGCGCTCATAAAATTGCAACGGAGGTCGCCAATCGTAACGGCGATACAGCCGTTATGGGGTATTGGATTGCAGGGCTGATTGAATTCCGAGATGGTAATCTTGAAGCAGCCCATTCATTTTTCACCAAGATGGCGGCTGTTCCGTATCAAGAAGATAGCTTGCGATCCGCCGCCGGGTTTTGGGCAGCGCGCACAGCCCTCGCCGCCGGTCAACATGCAGATGTGGCACCAAATCTAGAAATTGCGGCGTTGTTTCCATTCACATTTTACGGGCAATTATCATTGGCGCTGTTAGGGCAAGACTATGATTACAATTGGCAAACCCCGACCCTTTCAGCGGACCAATTTGCTACTCTTATTGAAGATCAGCCGCGCGTAAAGCGCGCAGTCGCACTTGCGGAAGTTGGCCGTTTGATCGATGCCGATGTCGAGCTGCGCTGGGCCAATGGCAGTATAGAAGACGAACAAGATGGCGACTTACTCGCCCTTGCGCATGCTCTTAAAATGCCTGCAGCACAGATCGATATTGCACTCGCTGGTGAAGGCAAGCACCTTGAAGCAGGCCTGTTTCCCATCCCATCATACAAACCACGCGGTGGCTTCAAAGTCGATCGCGCATTGCTTTATGCGCTGATGCGTCAAGAATCGAAATTTAAGGTTGAGGCAACGAGCCGCGTCGGTGCGCGCGGACTGATGCAACTAATGCCGCGCACGGCAAGTTATGTGGCCAAGGATCGTTCACTTCGACAGCGAAGCGGACGTGATCGCCTATATGACCCAGCCTTTAATATGGCGCTGGGCCAAACCTATGTTGATCAGTTGATTAATACTGCCGCGGAGGGTGATCTTTTCCACCTTGCTGCTGCTTACAATGGCGGCCCCGGTAATCTGCGCCGATGGAAACGCAAAATTGAAATTGAAGACCCACTCCTCTTTATCGAAAGCATTCCAAATCCAGAGAGCCGCGATTTTGTGGAACATGTGCTGACGAACTTTTGGATCTATCGCGATCGCCTTGGACAAGCATCGCCGTCCCGGGAAAAAGTAGCCGCTGGTGAATTACCGCTCTACGAGGCACTTGATCAAATCGCTAGCGAGTAGCGCATACAAAATTCTTCATGGCCGCTTTAACAAGCGCACCCGCGTCACAGTATTCTGATTGGCCCGCCACAGCATTCGTTCCATATATGTGGATCTTGTGCGCCTTTGCTCAAAAGAAAACCGAATGATCGACAAGATCGATGTTGCGCGATAAATAATCCTGAACGGGAGCGTGACTATGCATATTGGATTGATCGGTGGAATTGGCCCAGCAGCCACTGAATATTATTATCGTGGCCTCGTAAAAGCGCACAACATTGAAAATCGAAAAATGAAGCTCACCATCGCTCATGCGGACACCTTTGAAATGGTCAGCAACATGGAGAAAAACAAAACTCAAACTCAAGCGAAGATTTTTGCTGATCATGTGCGCCAATTAAGTGCAGGCGGTGCAGAAGCTGTTGCAGTTACTTCGTTAGGCGGACATTTTTGCATCGAAGAACTGGAATCGATTACGACGCTTCCCATTATCAATGCAATTCCCGCTTTAAATAGTCACTTAGCGACTGAAGGCATCAGTAAAGTCGCCTTGCTGGGAACCCAGGCAGTCATGAGCACAAAACTTTATGGTGGTATTTCTTCAGCTGACGTAATTACACCGCCCACGAAAGAAGCAGAAATAGTGCATCGCCAATATATTGCCATGGCAACTTCTGGAATGGCCACCGACGAACAACGCGCCTTTTTTCATGAGGCCGGGCGCAAACTTTGTCAGGAGCAAGGTGCAGACGCCGTAGCCCTTGCAGGTACTGACCTTTTTTTAGCCTTCGGCGAAGCTGATCATGGCTACCCGATTATTGATTGTGCAAAAGTGCACATCGACGCCATCACCCATGTTTCGATTAAAGGGCTTTAAGACTAGTAATACCACTATCAAGCTAGCCACTTACAAAAATGCGACGACGGAGATTTCATATGCCACCGCTCAATAATATTCTCGAGACCATTGGGAACACACCTGTTGTGCGCATCAATAAACTCGCACCCGAAAATGTGAACCTAT
>JAJFGD010000163.1 GCA_021776315.1 Hyphococcus sp.
GATAGAGCACCGGCCTTCTAAGCCGATGGTCGCAGGTTCGAATCCTGCCGGGGTCGCCATTGTTTCGAATAGTTTTTAGTTAGGAACAATTTCTCGACGGAGAAATTTGGGCGTAAAATGGGACGTTATCACCTGCCATCATTTGGCAAGGTTAGGATGCCATTGGTGAAATTGTTTTTCGCGAAAAGTAGACATTGGCAGCATTAAGCAATTTGGTTTGTTTTCCCCAGTTCACTATTGAGCTTTGTAATTCTCATAAGAAATACGTTTGGCACTGAACATTGTAACGTTGACACCGCCGAGTTTGATCATGGATGATTGTATCTAGGCGAATCGCGATTTTTCATTTGTTTTGAGCGGTCAACACCGTTTGACGTTTCCATGTTTATTGGAATGGTTGCAAAGGAAAAATCGAACAAAATTACTCAGTATAGTGCGCATGTGCCTATCGGGCATTCACTGAAACATATGAACACAAACACTGGTAGCCCCCATGAAAATCAAAATGATTGTTTCCCGTTCAATCCTTTGCGTAGTATGTGTTGCGAGCGCGTCTTGTGCCTATTCCGGAAATGACCGCGCCACAGGCCACGCCGGTGTTGAGGTAAGTCAAGTTGATCGCTTTGATCCAATTGCGATGGCTGCCGGAGAACAGCGTTCATTGCGACGAGAGGCAAGCGCCGGTCCAACGATTTTGTGTGACGAAAATGGGCCGCGTGTCGTCTTTGCCACGGAGCGGAAACATCGCATGGCCCATGCGGAGGAGTTCGGTTTTACCGCAGTGTCGCAACGCTCCCCGCGCATTAGCGGCGCGGAATCGGGGTATCTGAAATTAGTCCGTGAGGACTGACCGCTTATCGCCAGAAGCAGACATTGGCATTAATAACTTGACCGGCGGGTAATCGCCAATAGTAGACGTTCATCGCTGGCGAAGAGCAAAAAAGCCATCTAACGGAAATGAAGAACGTTCAATAAGTGGAGGACAGCAAAAGAGATTGGGTAGGTTGGTATTCAGCATAGTTCCAACCCAGCGCAGGCTCTTTTGACAAATCAAAATCGTGCGGATTGTGAGCGACCTGATTGGCACCCCAAGCAGCTTGCATAGACGGCGTTTTCGGGCCTGAGGTTGTGCCGAAATATTCCAGCACATCGAGTCCAAATACTTCAACGTCGGAATCGTCCCCTGTAACAGATCCTATAATCGAGTCAGGATTAAAACTGGCCAAGTCTCCAACCCGGCCCCAACGCCCGGAATAATTGAGCCAAATTTGACCGTTCAAAATGTGCCCTACTTCGCCAACATTGATCAGCCCCTTGCCTTCTACGCCGGCTTTTTCTCCCTTGCCACCTTTCCACGTAAACCATCGCGAATTTTGATCAGTACGACAACTATCGTCCAGCCCTTCTTGAGGATTGAAGTTGCAATCAATGTTGTTTCTGGGATAACTTGCGTGACTGCCATCGGCAACCCAGATCAGCGGATGATGGCCGTGATCATTGTCAAACCATTGAACGCGGCTCCAATGTAGTTTTTTGGAATGATTGTGTTGATAAAAAGTCAACTTACTGACCGCTAGGTTTTTATTGAGGCTAACGCGAATGTGTTCCCAATCGCCTTCGTGATTAATATTTAAGAGGTTATTGTTGAAGGGGTAGAAGTACCAATACTCGATATCAACACCTGAATTGGTTGGATAGACATGAGTATAGACCGGCCAATCGCTTGAACTCTGATTTCCTAACTTTACGTTTGATCCATCATGCGCAAGAAAAAAGTGGTGTTCGTCTTCCCAAGAGTTGTTGGAAAGCTGATTAGAATAAACGCGCCTGTTGGCGTGTGGACAAAAAATTGTTCCTGAACCACGAGCAACGCGATGAGATCGGGAAATAAGTTGATCCATTGAAGGCGACTTGATGGCGTCAAAGTCATCCCTACATCCGTTTCCATGATTAAAACCCAATTTCGAGCGGGCCATAATCCACTCAACCGATGATGGAAATGCGCCATTGTGATGATAGGTGGCAGGGTCGAGCCGGTTGATCGGCAAATAGATCACCGGCGCATAACGTTCAGCCAAGCAATCCTCTAGTGCGTCCGACACGCCATCCTTGTCCTCATCCTCAGAAGACGCATCGCATTCGCTAAGGCGGAGATTATGGCTGTAGGCAGTTCCTACTGAGGACCACGCCATTACAGTAGTGCAGATGATCAGTTTTGCTATGTTTCTTTTCCAGACCATTTTTCGGAAAAATGCTTTCTTCTTAAAACGCCTCTTCCATCAACTTAATCGATTCAACCCTGCACTGGTTATCATAGACAACTGATATTTTTGTGCCGGAAGCTTTTGCAGTCAACAAAATACTTGCCGCACGATTTGACCATGAAAGGCATTCGGAAAATGGTTGGTTGAGCTGAAATGCCCCTGGCGGCATAGGTTGATCACCTGGCGCATCTTTGTTGAAACATGCATCAACTTTAAGGTACGCAACTTGGCGCGCCACCAATCCAAAGGGTTGTACCGAAACGCATTCCGGCAATTCTCCTTGCTTGAAGGACTGAACGGCTTTGAGTTGCATTTCCCCGCCGCGAATAAATTCAATTTCAGCAACATCCCAGTTTGTAAGTTGCTCAGCATGTGTGCTGGATGTGTAGCCCAAAACAGAAGCAAAAGAGATGAGAATTAGTTTTGTCAAATTTGCCAAATTGATCACGTATCTTTCCTCCGGCTATATTCGTCAGCGCCCAATTCTACATCAAACCTCTTGCTGCGCAAAATGCCAGATACCTGTTTTAGTTGAACTACTTATGTTGAGCGCAGGGGTTTAGTTTAAGGATGAATATTGCTCTGTTAGGAACCAGATCCAGCAAGCTTTCCTTAAAAATTAGTGCCATAAATATTCCGTTTCTAAGCTCTTGTGAAATCATACTGTACCCAGAATATTGGACTGAATAATCTTGCCGTTTCGCGCTTAGCTAAAGGTTTCGTAGAAAGCAGGGTCTGCCTTGAACGAAACGAATGTCGCCTTTGGGCCAGAAACGGACATTCGGAGTCATTCGATTCCGTAAGCCGCTCCGTTAACTAGGGAAGCCCCAGCTCTTTCATCTCGTCAATACGGGCTTCCATAGTCGTTCGCTGCTTGGTCAGTTTTGCGCATTAAGGGGTTCGGTGAAGCGGCGAAGAACCATTCTTTTGGGCACCTGAATGCAGGCAACTCAATGCAAAGAATGTTGAAGTCGAGTTTTTGAACTATTGCTTGCTAGCGTAAAGCCGTCGCTTTTAACACCAAATCCTGCGTTGCTGTACCGTCTGGTGTTACTACGAAGGTACCGCTTTGACCAGAAACCGGGCCGCCGGTTTGCCTGCTCCATGGACCCGCAAAACGAACGCTAACAATCATATCATCAAATGCCGGTGCTTTTTTGATTGAATACAGCCATGGCCCGTTCAGATTATTTGTCGCTACGTTGATGGTTGTTGAGCGAAGAGGTTCTCCCCATTCACTCATCAACGTGATTTGCAACGTGCCCGGTCCGGAAGGTTTACCTTTTGCGCCAAGCGCAATGGTGCCGTTGACTTCACCATAGCTTAGCGGGCTGGCAACGATTTTTCGGAAACTACGTTTCTCGTTGACCGGGGTTTCTCGGCGCACCCACTGTCCCTTTCGAGGAACACCTTGTGCAACATAAGTCCACGTCTTTCCTTGATCGGTAGAAAAGGAATAATTTCGGAATGAAACAGGGACAGACTCAAACGGGCCAAATTGGCCTCTATCTGGTTTCGTCGTTACGCAAAAATGCATGTGGGCACCCTCTGTGCCGGTGTTGCTCACTTCACCCAAATCAACGCCTATTTTCGGTGTCGGGCGTTCGGCCCAAGGTAGAGCTTGTGGAAGAAACCGCAGCCCAGTGAAGGCACCAAAAAACCGCTTCGTGTAAGATGACTTCATGATGTGTAAGTATGAAGCGTATTTGCCCTCGCCTACCTTTTGAACAACGACATTAGCGTCGCCGCCAGAGTCGGCATACTCATCTACATAAACTATTTTGCCGCTATGGGCCGCCGTAAACGGCCGACCATTTGATCCGGTTTGCGCATGCACCATGTCCCAACAGTATGCCCACTGACCGATGTGGCTATCCGGCTTTGTTCGATCCTCTTCCGGTAGATGGCTTTCGTCAGGAAGCTGCCACTCCTCAAGAGTTCCATTTGGTTGTATCAAGATCCAGGGCTCACCAACGGGAAACGGCCAGTCGACAACCAGATCAGAAGATTTTACCTCCCTTATCGAGTTATCCGCTCTATGCCAGATGATTTCACCGCCCTGAAATTTTGTTACTCTTCCCGCGCCGTCCACGGTGTTAATTTCATCGGTCATAGGATAGCCGAGGTAGGATTTTTCCCAGCCAAGCTCCGCCCAGCGTTGACGAATTAAACCGTGAATCTCATGCGGGCCTGTATTGGGGTGCCAATAGATCGAGCCGTTTTCATAATGACGATACCTCCCGATACCGTCCGGAACCGTTGCTTCATTCATGGTTGGCGCACCAAGGAAACTATTCGCACCTCCGAGATTTGCATATCTATCATCAATTGGCGTTGCCAACACGGAACTGAAGGACGCAGCGGAAAGGGCAATACATGCTCCTGCAACAAGTTTCATAATCATACCCATATATTTTTCCGTTTTTTTTCGCAGCAATGGTGTCGTTCAACTTATACGCTATTCAGGTGCCGTGCCAATGAATTGCGCAATAAATCAGAGTTGTTGACTGGCGCCATGTGTTTATCTGTTATAATTCATGACCAACATCTCGCGTGCTGATGGTCTGTATAAGGGATTTCGAATGGCATTATGAGAGCTGACTCTCGCCATTTGACGCCTTACGTCGGAATGACCGCATTGGGCCAAAAACAGACGTTCGTGTTTGCACGCCAAATGTTCGTCTATCACTAGAGAATTT
>JAJFGD010000164.1 GCA_021776315.1 Hyphococcus sp.
TTGAAAAACATTCTTTGCCAGATCAATGCCAATAAATTGAACAGTCATCATACTCTCCTCATTTGCGATCCTCCAAAGATCGCCGGTGGAGGAAGAGCCGTCCATCCCATTAACTGGCGCAAGCGGTATGGCGGCATGGGGAAGTCGCAATTGACTGAACTCAAGGGTCTCGAAAAAGAGAACGCGCAACTGAAGAAAATTGTCGCTGAGTTGGAACTCGAAAAACTGATCCTGAAAGAAGGCATCGACTATTTAAAGCCGAAGGTCTGACGCTTGCCAATCTGCGTCAGGCCGTGATTCATGTGCGTCAAAAGCTCGGCGCTTCGGAGCGGCATGCATGCAAAACGATTGGCGTGGCGAGATCAACGCAAAAATATAAACCTGTCAGACGGAACGATGATGACCTTCGCCTGGCTTTGGTTCGATTAGCTAAACAATATGGTCGCTATGGCTATCGCAAGATAGCAGCCCTATTGCGCATCGAAGGCTGGCGCGTCAATCACAAGAAAGTCGAGCGTTTATGGCGTGAAGAAGGTCTACAGCTTCCTGGACGCCATAAAAAGCGGAAGCGGCTTTATCACAAAAACACGTCCATCATTCGCTTGCGTCCAAAATACGCGAACCACATTTGGAGCATCGATTTTGTGCATGACAAGCTCAGCAACGGCCGGAGTTACAAAATGCTGACAGTTCTCGACGAATACACCCGTGAAGCCTTGTGCGTTGCTGTCAAAACAAGAATGGGAAACGCTGAAGTCCTTGAGGCGCTATATCCGCTCTTTCTCAGGCGAGGAAAGCCAGAACATATTCGATCAGACAATGGCCCCGAATTTATAGCCAAAACCTTTCAGAGCTGGCTCGTCAAAGTTGGCATCAAGCCCTTACGCATCTATCCCGGCAGCCCTTGGGAAAACGGATACAACGAGCGCTTCAACGGCACGCTTCGAGCAGAGGTCTTAAATGCTGAATGGTTTGCAACGGTTGATCAGGCCAAAACTGTCATCGGTGAATGGCTCAGACAGTATAATAATATCCGTCCGCATCAAGCGCTCAACATGCCCCCACCTGTTCCTGAGACTCTATCAAAAATCGGTACATAATCTTGGGGCTAGACAAGGCCATACGCCGGCGCAAATCTATAATCTAGAATCTTGTGCCTGGTTGGGCAGCCTTTTTGCAATTTCCAGAACTAAGCACTAACATAACATTACTGTTTTGCGAAGTGTTGTACTGATTTGCTGAGTGTTTGAATGTTCCATTTACACGATCGATATTCACCTCGTAATCCTCTCGTATGTATCCCTGCATAATTGTCCCCTCCGCTCGAATCGAGGTGGCGGTATTAACCGTAATTTGCGTTCGAAGCACATAACTAAATCCACCCCCCGCCGCCATATAAAAATTTGCGACGCCGTTATCAAAATCAAATTCAAAAGCGTGATCTATCGACTGATCACTTATCGGCGTGCTCGAGTGTCCGCCAGTCAAAAAACTTGCATAAGCATCGTGCCGCGTTTCATAGCACTCAAGCCTTAAAATCTCGGCAGCGAATGCGTTCTGCCAACATAGAAGCGAAAAAAACAAACCGCCCAGCATTGCCTTTGACAACAGCATTTTTCAAATCCTTTCGAAAAGTTCTTGATTTTCGGGATGCGAAAAAGCCGCCCCTCATAAAAAATAGGATAACATTTTCGTAGTCTCAAGTCAAAATGTCACCTCAAGTGGCCTGTCCTTCAAACCGGGGACAGGCCATATGATGAGTCAAAATCCTCCGTATGAAAATTCCTTCAATCGGTCTCATGATTGCTGACGGCTTACATTCAACTCATTTCCGATTTGTGTATCTTCCTATCATACTCAATGAACGCTGTGCCTGATGTGCAGTTGATGCCTGCGTTTATATAAACCCACCCACTTGCTTCGTGATGATACTCTGCAAAGAAACGAAAACAGTCTTGTGACGGAGCGTTTAGACTCCATGAATTTACTGTATCCACTTCGCGCGCAAATGCCGGTTGAGTAATACCAATCGCGATTGCAATAACCCATGCTATAGTTCGTAGTGTCACCATCTGCCTCACAGTCATGAATAGTTGCCCTTTTTTGAAATTCGTAAAGCGTTCAACTATGGTCTTAACCTACATCATTTTCCACAGCACGTAAATCCTAGCACATTGCAAACGTTGCACCGTACTGCATCGCAGCAATTATCCGTGTCTGATATGCCAGAAATACAGCACTGATTGACCGCACACTGAGGAATCTAATAGCCTCGCGAGGATGATCAAAGGAATTGACTTGAAAAGCATCACCCATGACTTGGCTACTTTCTTATCTGTCTGGCCGCTTAGGACTCCGCCGACAAATTCCAGCCATGCCGGATTTGAGGGATGCGCCTTATTGTGGTCATGTAATTTGGCTACTGAACGGCTTGAGGTTGTGCCTAGGCAGCAAAATAGAGGTCATGATGAAGAGCATTATAAAAGTTGTTTTGAGTATTGGCTTAGCATCCAATACCGGGGCTTGTGGTAGCATGAGTATTGGAGATGCTTTGTTTGACACATCAGCCGTCTTCATTGAGGCTTCTGAAATCAAACGTTGCAACGAAGATTACAAGGAAAACGCAGATCGTTGGGGGTATACTGACTGTGTAGGAGAGTAATGCCGCCAACATATTCAGCCCTTAGTCAAAACAATCTAGGATGCACAGATTGAGGGGTTCGAAGGATTACTCTTCAAGGTAAAACTGTTGTGTAGGCGTCGGTATTTTCTTGCAACTGCCATTCCACATGAGTTCAGGACCCAACCACGGTTAATTGATCAATTTTTTCTTGATTCGTAGCTTTTTCCATGAAATATGTGAAAAATGTAGGAAGAGGGAAACGTAAAAACTTTCAGTATGAACATTTAATTGTAGCGGCGATGAAAGCAGTTTGTGCAAACTAACTCTATTGTTGATCCGAGCCTGTCACCACATCATAGATTGGCACAAACCACCGCAGCTGGAGATTCTGAGTATTGCGGTTTAATTTGTTTATGCCGTTTGTATGTATTTGAAGTAACAAAGATGGCTCGGCGTGCGCAGTTTTGTTTCTAAAAGTAGCGTGACCTGAGAAAATGAAATAGTCCAAACGCGGAGGAACACTCATAAACATAAAAATATAATTCGCCTCGGGCGCTGTCGTGTTCCTAAGCATAGCGACGGCCAGGGAAACCAAATATCACGCAACTTGTGATGGTTTACGAGGTCTCAAACGTGGGTGGTCGGGCAATCCAAATTATTCGTATCAAGGCGCACTTCAAACTTTGGAAAATCTCTTCATTTTTAAGTCGACGACATTCCAAATCAAAACACAAGGAAAATGAATAGATTTCCTAAAATGTTAGCTGTAGTCAGTGCAGCAGTTGGGGTTTTGACATTGGGCTGTACGACGCCGATCTACTCTGGCGGCGAAGCCCTACCTGAGTTCAGTGTTGCGGCCATAATGACAACCATTAATGACGAAGATGAATCCTCCAGCCATTCCCAAGAAAATAAAAAGCTATATTTGTCAGACATTTCTCCGCTTATTGATACAACGGCACCCAAGGTCACTAACAAAATTGATCAAACTAACGTTGATGCTAGCTCTGACTCTACCGCTGACATAAAAGTGCAGTTTACAGAATCAAAAGTGCTCATCAGTGTATTAAATTCAATTAGCTATAATGACACGAACTTAAGTTCGGTTCAGTTGTTAATAATAATTCTCGAAAACTATGGGATCAATGCACTTATTGCTGCAGCAAACCAGCAAGATGCGGCATCAATGTGGCTGTTGGCGAGGGCCTATCAAGTGGGAATGAGTGTACCCGCAAACTACGGTGAAGCCCTTCGTTTGCTTCGCTTATCTTGCAGTAAGCGATTTGCCTCTGGCTGTTTTAGTTATGGATTTCCCTATTTTGCGGGCCGATATGGGGTTGCTAAAGATTATCGTCGGGCTGCGGAGATATTCAATTTAGCCTGTAGTTACGGCAGCGCTTATGCTTGCGGAGACCTAGGGCAATTATATTACAATGGTTGGGGAGTCCAACAAAATGAAAGGACTGGATTTGGCTATGCAAGTAAGGCGTGTCACATGGGCAAAGGTAGAGCGGTCAGACGCGCCTGCTATTTTGAGGCTGTAATGTTTGAGGAAGGCTACGGTGTGCAGCGTGATTACGCTCAGGCAGCCAGCCACATGAAAATTGCTTGTGACCTCGATCACGGAAATGCCTGCGCAAAATTGGCTGCTTACTACTACACAGGACTTGGTGTCGGAAGGAGCGTCGGATTAGCGAAATTCTATGCAAACAAAAGTTGCAGTTTAGATGATGAAATGGGATGCGAATGGTACCGTATTCTGCAATCACGATCCTAATTCACTTTAGTGGATGTATGGTTAATACATAAATATTACTGACTCTGGTAAATGAGCCGCACACGAATATATTGAACAAAGCACCGGTAACAAAGTTGCTCAACCAATTCGCATGCACAAACAAGACGTGCGGTTCTACGTTTCCGCAAAAATTGCCTTTGATTCTAAGCGCTTAAGGATGTTTGCGGAGATCAAGAAAATGATTTATCTTTTCTTCGGTAAAGGTCTCGCGAGACAGTAGAGTACCGTCACCCGAGTTTGGGATGATGTTCTATATTTTCACGTTAAACATGGAGATTGATATGAAACGAAGCGTCGTCAGTTTTGCTATTCTCATACTGTTGTTTGTTGGATTTACTAGCGGGGCGAGTGCAGATGGTTGCGTTACAAGTCGACAGTATACTTCGTATAATACGGAGTATTTTGAAATAACCAACCGATGTGACAGGGTTGCATATATAGTGGGCTGCTCAGTCCAAACTGATTATGATGGCTCCTCCATTAAAAGCAGAAAATCATTTAAAACAATGAAGGCGTCCGGCGTTTCGTATACATTGAATGCAATTATGCACGGGGACGATTGGAGAATACGATGGCACTATGCAGCGAGCACGAGTGATTGGCCTCAGTATCCGCAAGCTTGTCGATAAGCCAGAACATGGAGGATGACTATGAGAAAATTTTTTAAAATTATAGCAGGATTGGCGGTCTTTTCGGCGTCTCTGTTTTCAGTTTTGCAAGCAGGGGGCGACAAGAATTGGTACTTTTCCGCCTACTATTTCAAGCAAGAACGGTTTGTGACTATCGGCCCATATAGTTCGTGGGAGGAATGTGATGACCATCGCCAGGGCTATCTGCGTAATGATAACTATCGAAATGTTTCTGGTTGTGGATACTAGAAAATGATCGGTGCACCGATTTGTAGATCAATTCTATATGACACGTCTTGACACTGTGGTGACGGCTGCGCCGTCATTTTTTCTTCAAAGTTTAAACGCCAAGTTTCCAGCGACACCACAACAACCAAAAACACTTGCTGTGGTTATCTGGAGAGAGTGAGGACCGAACCGCATTGCCTTATATAGAGAAAGTGCCGTCACAGGTGTCTCTGCCATCATCCAAAACCACCTATTATTTTAATTTCAACGACGCGTTTGGTAATTCCGGGTTGAGGTGTGGTTAAAGCCCCCACCACAATTGGCGGGGGCTTCTTTTGTCTAAACTAGATCAGCTTTGATCCAGCTTCGATTGAACCCACGCATGACGACGCGGCCACCAGCTACGGTGACTTTGACGCCAGGCGCATGATTTACTTCAAAGATCACGAAGTGATCGGTTTGATAGAATGCGTGTGTTGTACAGGCTAAATATGCCGACGAGTGGCGGGATTATTTGCAGGTCACGAACCAATGTCCAAATGTGAATTACGTGGCTGGCTGTTCGATATTGACAAAATCTAACGGCTAACGCAGGGTCAACTATCGCAACATTTCTCCTTG
>JAJFGD010000165.1 GCA_021776315.1 Hyphococcus sp.
GCCATTTACAGCACCTATCGTCACCCCTTCAGCTTCAAGGATGGGACCTTGCTCAATATGGAGTTCCAAAAAATACGCAGGTTTATTCGCACCGCAAGAAAGAGTGCCCGCATAACCTATGCGAGATAGTGCATCACCCAATGTAATACCGTCTCTATCTGTTGCCGCGAGTGCCTCTTGCGCTGACAGGCCACCAGCAAAAGTTAGCGAGCCCATCATGTCCGGTTGAAAACGCACGCCTTCTTCATTGGTGAAGATCGCAACCATGATAGGTCGGGCAGGGGTGACACCGGCGTCACGAAAGGATGCAATGACCTCCAGCCCTGCGAGAACCCCGTATGGGCCGTCTAATTTTCCGCCATTGCCGACAGAATCGATATGGGAACCGATCATGATCGGTGCGATGTCATCTGCACCGGTAAGCGTGCCAAAAATATTGCCAACACGATCGATTTCAACAGAGAGGTTGAGTTCGCGCATCCAAGCCACAACTTGATCACGCCCCTCTTTATCCGAATCTGTGGCCGCTAGTCGTCGCACGCTACCTTCGGGCGTTGCGCCAATTGCACAGAGAATTTCAATCCATTCAAATAAGCGTTCGTAGTTTAAGGATCGCATCGGGCCCTCATGAATTGTATTTAGGTCGAAAGTGATCGCTCACTGGCAAAACAAAGACAGTGAGAATTTTCATCAACGCCTAATTCTCGTCGCAATTCATCATCCGCGGCAATGGCGACTAGGCCAGCAAATCCCGCGCTGCCCGATGGCGTCGTTGCAACCCCCAACTGTTTGAGCTGATCCACTGCAGCTTCAGCGGTCTCTTCCGTAACGCTAAGGAAGAAATCCGCTGTATCTTTTAAGATTTGAAAAGCTGACAGGGATGGAAGCGCGCAATCAAGACGCCCCATATTGCTGCCGGGCGCATCGACTTGGGTCATCGTTCCAGCGCGTACACTTTCTAAAAGACACGCTGCTTTCTCAGGTCCAACAACAATAATTGTCGGTTGTTCCGGCCATGTCAGTCTTATGTGATTAGCGATGGCACCGGCAAGACCGCCAACACCCGCTTGCAAAAACACATGACTTGGCCAGCATTGTTCCCTGCCAAATTGCGCGATGATTTCTTCGCTGATGATGGCGTATCCACGCATCACTTTTTGCGGGATCGTTTCATATCCGACCCACGCGCTATCGGAGACGAGGGTCCAGCCATTCTTCGCACAGGCATTGCGAGCCGCGTCCATGCTGGCATCATAGTCGGCACCGTCTCTGCGAACGTCTGCACCCATCTCGCGCAACCGTTCGGCAAAATTTTCTGGGACCGTTTCAGCTAGATAGATTACCGCGCGGGCACCCACATGTTTGGCACCGACGAGAACGGAAAGGCCATGATTGCCAGCGCTTGCGCAGCAAAAAACCATGTCTTTGCCAAGTGGTTTTAATGTTTCAAGCACTGTGTCATCGATGGCCGGCCGCGCGCCGTTCAATTGTTCAGCGCGGGCTATCATCAAATCAAAAATAGCATAGGCACCGCCAAGCGCTTTGAAATTGCCAAGGCCCATGCGATTGGTTTCATCTTTAATAGAAAGTTGCCCAATATTCAGCGTCCGTGCACCGTTAGGGGCGTCTACTAGCCGCGTTTGTTTATGGGCTGGGCAAAGATTGAGATATGCTCGAAGACCGTCCAACGTTGCGATTGAACGAAACATGTCCGGCGCTCCAACCCGCCAAGCCGTTTTATCAATTGGGTTCGCCAAACGTCGCATTGGCAACTTTCTGATTAGGCGACGCTCACCTGCGGTGCAGCTTCAGGTAAGTCTTCACCAAAGGCGCGCTGATAAAATTCCGCCACTGTTGGGCGTTCCAACTCATCACATTTGTTCAGGAAGGTCACCCGAAATGCATAACCAATATCCCGGAAGATTTCGGCATTTTGGGCCCAAGTAATCACAGTGCGAGGGCTCATAACGGTCGATATGTCACCAGCAATAAATGAATTGCGGGTCATGTCGGCAACGCGAACCATGGCGTCAATCGCCTTTCGACCTTCCTCGGAATCATACAAAGGGGCTTTGGATATCACGATCTCCATCTCTTCATCATGCGCGAGATAGTTCAATGTGGTGACGATCGACCATCGGTCCATTTGTCCCTGATTGATCTGTTGCGTGCCGTGATAAAGACCAGTCGTATCGCCCAAGCCAATCGTATTGGTTGTCGCAAATAATCTGAACCAAGGGTTTGGCTGCAGCACTTTGTTTTGATCAAGCAGGGTCAAACGACCTTCCGCTTCCAACACGCGCTGAATGACAAACATCACATCTGGGCGGCCCGCATCATATTCGTCAAAAACCAAGGCAACCGGGCGCTGAAATGCCCAAGGCAGCATGCCTTCTTTAAAGGCCGTCACTTGGACGCCGTTTTCGACGACGATGGCATCTTTGCCGATCAAATCGATACGGCTGACATGGCTGTCTAGATTAATGCGAATACACGGCCAGTTAAGGCGCGCGGCGACCTGTTCAATATGGGTTGACTTACCCGTTCCGTGATACCCTTGCACCATGACCCGACGATTGTGGGAAAACCCAGCCAGGATAGACATGGTGGTTTCCGGGTCGAAGCGATAGGCATCATCCTTTGGCGGCACATAGTCATTGGGTTCCGCAAAGGCAGGAATCTCAAAATCCGTCTCGACACCGAAGACTTTCTTAGCGGAAACGGTTTTGGTCGGTTTTTCCGGGAATTTTTCGTCAGACATTACGGCCATAAGGCAGGGATCTCTTCAACTGATGGAATGGTCTTGAATTGGGCGCAAACTCGCCTGAAAGCTATCGCCTGACAAGGGCTGATGGCACCTAAAGGAATTTCGCCTTTTTCATGATGGTGTGGGCTTTGACAACCTCGTTCAACTGTTCTTCTGCGCTGCGGTCGCCACCATTGGAATCTGGGTGGAACCGGCGCACCAGCTCGGCATAGCGTCGACGTATATCCCCAGATGATGCGCCGGTGGGAAGGGCCATGGTGTCGAAAGCGGCGGCCTGAAGCTTGGTTAGGCGCTTGCCTTCGCGGTAGCTGCCTTTGTCCTCTGTCTGGGCTTTGGCCTTTTCGCCAAGGACGCCAAAAGCGTCGGACATATCGGCGGCATTGCCGGTGGCGTTCGCCGCGGCGCGGGCCCGGTCATTTTTGCCCATGGACCAGGTCGGCCGGTCCCCATAGGCGGCAGCGCGACGGGCAGCAGCTGATTCCTGCTCAGTCATGCCGTCAAAATAGTTCCAGCTTTTGTTGTGCTCGCGCGCATGGACGAGGCAGTACCAGACACGCTTTCGCGGCTCGCGAGGTGATTTTGGAAGGGAGCAAGCGGCTGACTCCTCGCAGTCTTCCCATTCGCAACTTTGCTCACCTGGTGCTACATTGCGCGCGCGCGTGCTTTTTGCCTTGGCTTTTGCGGTGCCAACGCGAATGTCAAATCCGAGACGCGGTTTGTATTTTTTCTCTGCCATGGCCCTAATATGGTGCAGTGCAGTTGCGGATACAATCTTGACAGTTTTCATGGATGTGCGATGACATCGCACCGATGTCTGTCGCAGAAACCATCCAGCGAAAAATCCGCGAGCGCCTGTCTCCATCTATTTTGGAGGTGAAGGACGAATCTCACCTGCACGCTGGTCACGCCGGTGCCAGAGAGGGTGGGCAATCCCATTTTCGCCTTTTGGTTGTTGCAGAACAATTTGAAGGGCTAACGCCCGTCGCGCGCCAACGCTTGATCAATGACATTCTTCGCGAAGAGCTTGCCGGCCCTATTCATGCGCTTGCGATGAAAACGCAGACCCCGGCTGAGGCCAATCAATAAAATTTTAAAAACCGTCTCAGCCAAATAGGATTTAGTATGGAATTGCCTGGCGCACCGGCGACCTACGCTTTGATCATCGCAAATCTCATTGCAAGCCTGTACGGGCTATTGTTCGATCGGCGGTTTGTTGAGAGCTATCTGTTTCACATTGATGCCATTGTGCGTCGAAAACAGCATTACCGGATATTCACGTCGTCATTCTTGCACGGAGGTTTATTTCATCTCCTCTTCAATATGATGACCTTGTTTTATTTTGGGCCGGTCGTTGAACAGGAACTGGGAACCGATGGGTTTTTGGTCGTCTATTTCGGGGCGATATTGGCCAGTGGCATCATTTCGTTTTACGTCAACCGGTCCAATGCAGACTATTCGTCTCTGGGTGCCTCCGATGGAGTGTCCGGAGTATTGTTGTCGTTTTGCATTTTCTACCCAATGAGTGAAATTTATTTATTCTTTTTACCGATTGGCATCCCGGCGATTGTTTTTGCAGTTGTGTTCGTTGCTTTATCTGCAGGGCTTATGGGACGAGAAGGCAATCGCATTTCCCATGAAGGTCATCTCGGCGGCGCGATAGCAGGCGTTTTGTTGACCTTACTGATGCGCCCCGAAATAGTTGGGCGCATGTTTGGGTAGTCATATTTTGCGTTGGATTGAAATTTAGATCGGCCAGAACGTTGTGAAATTTGTGGCCTGAGATGGGTTTCCAATGATAGATTGCGTGCAACGGGTGAAAATAAAGGGGGGATTGTGATGCGGGTGTTTGGATTGAAAAGTTCGTTCGGCATTGTGTGTTGTGCTGTATCAGTGTCGATGTTGGCAGGCTGTGTAACGCCAAGTGCTAACCCACCGTCTGTCTTAGAAACACAGCTGCAAGCGCGCGTTGAAAAAGCAGTTTCGATTGATGAAATCGCCCCCGGGTTTGCGATGGCAGTAATTGGTCCGGCACCTGAAAAATCCTATTCAGCGGCGGCAGGTGTTGCTGATCCCGACGGCCGGGCATTTACCCCCGACACGCCGCTGCGCATTGCGAGCAACACAAAAACATTTACGGCCGCAACGATATTGCGTCTCTGGGAAAAAGATCTCATCGATATTGATGCATCAATATCAGATTTGATTGACCCCGCCTTCAATTTAATATTGCAAAATGATGGTTATGACACCGCCGCGATCACCGTGCGACATATGCTGATGCATACCGCTGGTCTGCCTGATCATGCTGATGCTGGGTATATTAATTTGGTGATGGCTGATCCCACAAAACAATGGACCCGCGCTGAACAAGTGGAATTGGTCACGACCGCCCATGATCCGCTTGGGCCGCCAAATGGCCAGTTTAGCTATTCAGATACAGGCTATATTTTGCTTGGCGACATCATTGAAAAAGTGACGGGTGAACCTCTTGCGACTGTTGTGCGCCGGGAGTTGAAATTTTCAGAGATCGGTCTTGGTGCCACCTGGTGGGAACAAGTTGAAAACCCGCCTGCGCAATCAGAGGCGCGCGCAATTCAATATCTATCTGGTGTTGAAACGACATCTTGGAATGGATCGATTGACCTATATGGTGGTGGTGGCTTGATGATGAGTGCTAATGACTTGGCAAAGTTCACAGCAGCGCTTTTCCGCGGTCAGGTATTTGATAATCCAAATACGCTCGAAACTATGATGCAGGCACCAGGCAAC